>JBOHRM010001133.1:0-3567 GCA_050732715.1 Longimicrobiales bacterium | reverse complement strand
CGCTCGTCGTGCACGGCTCAGGTGTCCACCCCGGCGTCCTCAGGCGTGCCGGCATCGAGAACGCGGACCTCGTGCTCGCCGTCACTGCCGTCGACGAGGTCAACCTCATCGCATCGATGGCGGCGAGGAAGTACGGACCGGATCGACTCCGCGCCGTCGCGCGCATCCATCAGTCGCCCGACGTCGCCGGCAATCTAGCGCTCAGTGCAGAGGACCTCGGGCTCGACGCGTTGATCAGCCCCGAAAATGCGCTCGTTGCCGCGACCATGGGCGTGCTGCGCTACACCGGCAGCGGCGAGTTGCACGAACTCGCCGACGGCAAGCTCGTTCTGATCGGCATGGACCTAAGCGCCGATTCGCCGCTGGTCCACGAAACACTCGCAGACGTGCGAAACGACTTCCGCGGAGAGTTCCTGGTCGTGGCCGCGCAGGGGCCGCGCGGCATCCGGATCCCCACGGGCTCGGATCGTATCGCGCCCGACGAGCGAGCCTTCGTCCTCACGCTGCCCGAGAACCTGACCGAGCTCGCGATCCTGTCCGGGCAGCCGTGGCATCCCGTGCAGCGGGTTCTGCTCATCGGCTGCGGCAACACCGGTCTGACGCTCGCACGCGAGCTCGAGAAACACGACTTGGCTCCCACCATCATCGAACAGGACCGGGACCGCGCCGAGCTCGTGTCGAGTCTGCTGCGGCGCTCGCTCGTGATCCACGGCGATGGCTCCGACCCCGAACTGCTGCGTGACCGTATCGAGGAGGGTCGCATCGACACCGTCATCGTCACGATCGATGCCGCGGAGAAGTCCGTGCTGATCGGGATCTTCGCCACCTCCCTCGGCGCCCCCAAGGTCGTCGTCCGTTGCGACGAGCCCGGCTACGTCCCGCTCGCCAACAAGCTCGGCGTTGATGCCGTGATCAGCCCGAAGCGGGCGATGGCCGACGCGATCCTGCGATACGTGCGACGCGGCGCTGTCGAGGCCACGCTGCTCCTCGGCGAGCACGAGGCCGAGGTGCTTCACCTCCGGGTCCCGGAACGGCCGGCCACGCCCAGTCTTGTGACCCTTCCGCTCAAGGAGCTCACCCTGCCGAAGGACTCGCTGATCGGCGCCGTGATCCGCGGCGCCGACGTTATCGTCGGCTCCGGCGACACGATCCTCAGGCCGGGCGACGAATTGCTCGTCGTCTCACGACCTGAGGGGCTCCGCAAGCTTGAAGAACTGCTCTGCTAGAGTGGCGCATGGTGCGAGCCGGGAGCCGGAGCCCGTCCCGGCGGCCCGGCCCGCGCCGTGCGCGTGAAACGTCAGTTGGGCTGGTGTACGGCGAATTGAATGTCCGCGCAGGTGTTCGGGCCGGGCGTCCCGAGCGATTCCGGCAGCGGATTCGGCAAACCCATCCCGGGGTGCTGGCAGCCGCCGTTGAACGTTTCGGTCTGCTCGTCCTCGAAGCCTTCGAGCAGTGGTCCGTGTGAGCGGAGCACGAAGTGTATCTCCACGGTCTCGGGGTCCATGATGCCGTATGAGGCTCCGCCCGCGGCGCCGAACACCGATCCTTGTGCGTCATTCGCGACGCGCGAGCCCGTGAACGTGGCGTTGCCCGACGCGGGGATCTCCTGGCCGGCGAAGCCGTTCAGGACATCCGGCATGACGTCCGCGTTGGCGAGGTCCGGTTCGCCGCACGGGCTCGTCGCGCAGTTCCCGGGTTTGTTGAAGACGACGACCCACAGCGTGACACCCGTTCCCGGCTCGAGCTCCGAGGCGTCGAGGTCGAACTGGATGCCGTTCGGCGTGCGCGTCAGATCGGACGTGCCGGTCTGCGACTCGTTGGCGAACGTCAGCACCGGCGACGTCTGCGCCTCCGGCGGCGTCACGGTGTCTTCGTCGCAGGCGACGAGCACGGCGGCCAATGTCAGGATGGGATAAAGCTTTCGCATGGTTTGTGCTCCGAATCGAGTCAGTGTACGTGGGGACCCGCTCACTTGCGCGTGGCGCGTGCGGGCCGTTGATCGAGACGCGGGAGCGCGGCCGGGGCCGCGCGCCCTCGCGTCGCATCTCCTATGGCGGTGAACTGCCGCGAACGGGTTCACGCGCGGTCTGCATTCGCTGGCGCTGCGCGCTCACCGTCCGGCCAGTCCCGCGAGTAGGCTGACGCCCGTCGAACCGCGCATCGCGAGCGGCGCATCCTCCTCTGCCTTCGTGATGGCGAGCTGTGCGATAGCGCGGCCCTGCTCGAGCGCCCGGTCGCTGTCGAAGCGGTAATGGATGCCGCCGTACACGCGAGAGATCGCCGCTTCGTCGGCCATCGCCGCCAGCGCGTCGCGCTCCGCCGGGAAGAAGTAGGCGAGCACTTCCGCGGCGGCGCCCGAGAAGCTCGAGTGGCCCGACGTGTACGCCGGGAAGTTGGGCAACTCGACCGCGAGCGTGATCTGGGAATCGACCTGGGTGGGCCGCAGCAGCCAGTACGTGTATTTCGCGTCCCAGCAGGAGATGCCGGCATCCATGACGGCCATGTTCATATACGCCAGCGCGCGGGCCGCTTCGAGCGCGTCCAGCTCGTGCTTCTCGATCAGCTCCGCGGCGATCTCGTTCCAATGGCCCGGCGGCGTGAACGTGCGGGGGCCGTCGGCCCAGTACTCGGCGATGCGCTGCTGCTCCTGCGTGCGCTCGTCCGAGAAGCGGCGCACCTCCGCGAGCGCCTCCGCGAAGTCGGCGGAGTCCATGGCCGGCGGAGGCGACGGCCGGAACTGGTCGCCCGACTCCATGAGCCACGGCGTGACGTTGCCCCACCCCGGCAGCAACGGCGCCTTCGGCGGGTCGGCGCTGCTGAACCACGTGCCCGGCCCCTCGGGGATCTCGCCGTCCCACACCGCGGCATCGGCCGCGCCGTCCGTCCGGGCGTGTGCGATCACGGCTTCAGCGGCGGCCTTCCCCTCCACGATCGCGGCCGACACGGCGTCGTCCGACGCGCCTTCGGACCGGGCGACGTCTGGGCGCGCGAGCCCCGCACGCTGGGCGAGGACGTTCGCCTCGACGGGGTAGAGGTACGCCAGCACCTCCATGGAGGCGGCGGTCACGGCCGCGGCGTCGAGCTCCGCTTCCGTTGCCGCGGCCGAGCTCGTGGCGGACAGTGCGGCGTTCCCGCCGAACGCCGCGCCCGCCATCGACTCGCGCACGCGGATCAATGCGTCGTGTTGCGCGATGCTGAGAAGCGCATATGCGCGCGCGGCCACGGGCGGCGTGGTGCCGTGCACGGTCACCAGGTCCCGGGCCAGCTCGTTCCAGGCGAGAATCACCGTGTACGGCGCAGCTTGCGACGGCACATCGTCCGTGTCATCGCGCGGCTCGGTGACCGTATCATCGCATGCACCCATGACGAGTGCAGCGAGAGCTGCGGGCACCGCGATCCGGCGCCACGTGTCCCGGCCGGCGCGGCGGCCGCGGGGCGAATCGTTGAATACATTCATGTTCTCAATCCTTTGAGGGCATCGGGGTATTGGAAATGCCGCGGCGGCCCGCGGACGCCGAACACGAAGGCGCCGACGTCGCCACCGCTGCGCGGTGTCGGCCCTTCGCC
>JBOHRM010001132.1:0-8800 GCA_050732715.1 Longimicrobiales bacterium | reverse complement strand
GCGGCATCACGTACGAGCGGCTCGACGCGGAGCGCGGTGTGTTCTGGCCGTGCCCGGCCGAGGACCACCCCGGCACGCCGCGTCTCGTCGAGGCCGGCTTCCCCACGCCGAGCGGCCGCGCGCGTTTTCAGGCGACGCCGCATCGCCGTCCGGCCGAGGAGCCCGACACCGCGTATCCGCTGTACCTGACCACCGGCCGTCTGCTCGGCCATTACCAGTCGGGCACGCAGACTCGCCGTGTGCCGCGGCTCGAGCGGCTGGCGCCGCGGCCGGCGGCGCAGGTGCACCCGTCGACGGCGAGACGCTACGCGCTCGTTCCCGGAGGCGAGGTGGTACTCGCGACGCGACGCGCGCGTGGCCGATTCCAGGTCGAGGTCACGTCGACGATACGGGAAGACACGGTATTCCTGCCGTTCCATTGGGGTGGTGAGGGTTCAGCCAATCGCCTCACGAACGACGCGCTCGATCCGGTCAGCCGCATGCCCGAGTTCAAGGTCTGTGCGGTTCGCATCGAGCCCATTCGAAGCCGTGAACCGATGCCGCAGGAGGCGGCAGAGGTCGATGCAGGGGCAGAAAGAAGTCATCCGGGAGCTGACTCGGAGCTGGTTGGTGAAGGCGAAAGGACGGGAGCGGAGTCGACTCGGAACTCGGAACTCGGAACTCGGAGCCGAGGGCGCCGCAGGCGACCGAGGTCGACGTAGGGGCGGTGGGAAGCGGGGTGCGGAGTCCACTCGGAACTCGAAACGCGGATGAAGAAGCGACTAATCGTCATCGGCAACGGCATGGCAGGCGGCCGTCTGGTCGAGGAACTGATCGCGCGCGGCGGCGGCGATCAATACCAGATCGTGGTTTTCGGCGACGAGCGGCATGGCAACTACAATCGCATCCTCCTCTCGAACGTTCTCGCTCGAGCGCAGGACCCCGAGGACATTTTCCTGAATCCGCTCGAGTGGTACGCCGAGAACGGCATCGACCTGCGGGCGGGCGTGCGCGCGCGGGCGATCGATCGGCGCGGCCGCCGCGTCTTCGCGGATGGCGGTGTCGAGGAGCCGTACGACGTCCTGGTGATCGCAACGGGGAGCAGCGCGTTCGTCCCGCCGTTCGCCGGTGTGCGCGACGCGGAGGGCCGCCTCAAACGCGGTGTCTACGTGTTCCGCACGCTCGACGACTGCGACGCGATGATGGCGCAAGCGGCGCGCGCGCGCCGCGCGGTCGTGATCGGCGGCGGTCTGCTCGGCCTCGAGGCCGCGCGTGGGCTGCTCGAACTGAAGGTGCCCGAGGTCGACGTGGTGCACCTCGTCTCGCACCTCATGGAGATGCAGCTCGACGGTCCTGGCGGCGCACTGCTGAAGCGCACGCTCGAGGGGATGGGACTGCGCGTCCATCTCGAGAAAATCACGCGTGAAGTGCTCGGCAACGGCCACGTGACCGGGATCCGCTTCGCCGACCACACGATGCTCGCCGCCGACATGGTCGTGATCGCCGCAGGTATTCGGCCGAACATCGAGCTCGCGCGGAACGCGGGCCTTACGGTAGGCCGCGGCATGGTGGTCGGTGACGATCTGCGCTCGCCGGATGACGTGCGCCTCCATGCGCTCGGCGAATGCATCGAGCATCGCGGCCGGACGTACGGCTTGGTCGGGCCGATCTGGGAGCAAGCGCGCGTGCTCGCCGATCGTCTGACCGGCCGCGATGCGAACGCGCTCTATCACGGCTCCCGCGTCGCGACGAAGCTCAAGGTGATGGGCATCGAGCTGAGCGTGATGGGCGAGCACGAGGCGCGCGAGGGCGATGAGGAGATCCGCTACGTCGAGGAGCATCGCGCCGTCTACAAGAAGCTGCTGGTCCGTGACGGCCGGCTCGCCGGCGCGATCCTGCTCGGTGATGCGACGCGAGGCGCCGATTTGCTCCAGGTCTTCGATCGCGGGGGCGAGGTGCCGGCGAATCGCGCCGAGCTGCTCTTCCCGATCGCGGGCGATGCCGCAGCGCCGCGCGTCGAGGACCTGCCCGATGATGCGCAGGTCTGCAACTGCAACGGCGTATCGAAGGGCAAGCTCGTGGCCGCCGTGCGGGGTGGCTGCCGCAGCCTGAAGAGGCTTTTGCGATGTGACACGCGCGGGGACGGGCTGCGGCTCGTGCAAGGCGCAGGTCCAGGCCCTCCTCGAGTACGCAAGCGACGGCGCCATGGTGGAGGACCCGTCGGTTCATTACTACGTGGCCGGCGTGCCGCTGCCGAAGTCCGAGCTGGTAGAAGCGATCCGCGCGCGGCGACTCAAGAGCGTCTCGGCCGTGTTCGATGCGTTCGCGGGCGGGAAAGAGGATGCCGCGAGCAAACCTGGTCTCGCCTCGCTGCTGAAGATGCTGTGGGGCAGCGAGTACGAGGACGAGCGCGACGCACGGTTCATCAACGACCGCGTTCACGCGAACATCCAACGTGACGCGACGTTCTCGGTCGTGCCGCGCATCGCGGGCGGCGTCACGTCGTCGGCGCAGCTGCGACGCATCGCGGACGTCGTCGACCGCTATGAGATCCCGATGGTCAAGATCACCGGCGGCCAGCGCATCGACCTGCTGGGTGTGCCGAAGCCGCAGCTGCCGATGGTCTGGAAGGACCTCGGGATGCGCTCGGGCCACGCGTACGGCAAGGCGTTCCGCACGGTGAAAACGTGCGTGGGCACGGATTTCTGCCGGTTCGGTCTGGGTGACAGCACCCGGCTCGGCATCGACATCGAGGAGCGGTTCAAGGGGCTCGAGAGCCCGGCGAAGCTGAAGCTCGCGGTGGCCGGCTGCCCGAGGAACTGCTCCGAGGCGTTGGTCAAAGACGCCGGCGTGGTCGCGATCGAGGGCGGCCGCTGGGAGATCTACGTCGGCGGTGCCGCGGGCTCTCACGTGCGCAAGGGTGACCTGCTCTGCACCGTCGGCACGCACGAAGAGGTGATTCGCACCATCGGCCGGTTCGTCCAGTACTACCGCGAGAACGCGAAGTACCTCGAGCGCACGTACGACTTCGTCCCGCGCATCGGCATCGAGGTCATCCGCGCGATCGTGATCGACGACGTAGAAGGCATCGCCGAGCGGCTCGACACGGCGATGCAGGCTTCCGTCGACGCGTACCGCGACCCGTGGCAGGAAGCGGACGCGCCGGTGCACGAGACGCAGTTCTCGACGAGTCTGAGCGGCTGATGCGCGTGGTCACAGGCGTGGACGCCACGCGCGTCTACAACGCCGGTCCGCTCGACCGCATCCCGCTCGGCGAGGGCCGTACGGTGAATGTGGGCGGCGAGGAGATCGCGATCTTTCGCCCGCGGCTCGGCCGCGTGTGTGCCGTCCAGGCGATGTGTCCGCATCGCGGCGGGCCGCTCGCCGATGGGATCGTCGGCGGGAGCCGTGTCGTGTGCCCGCTGCACTCGTATGCGTTCGAGCTGTCGACGGGCGAGTCGCTCCGAGGCGATTGCCCGGCGCTGCGCACGTATCGCGTGACCGTGGACGAACAGGGGTTGGTCCTCGTCCATTTGGACGCTGCCGGCGACGACACAGACGCCGTCACCGACGCCCCGGCTTCTGGCGCTTACGGGGCGCGCGCGTGACTTCGCGTGTGTCGAGTCGGGCCCGTCCCGCATCGGCGGGCCGGGCGAACGCGAGTACCGCGCCCGCGGTTGGGACGAACGCCGTGGCCGGCGGCCGGGCGAAGGCCGTATCGGCGCCCGAGGCGAGCCACGCATTCGCGGGCCGGGCGACGCGGATCGAGCTGCTCTCGTTCGCATCGCCGCAGATGCGCGCGTTCCACATGTCGTGGCTCGCGTTCTTCTCCGTCTTCTTCGCGTGGTTCGGGATCGCTCCGCTGATGCCGGTGGTGCGCGAGGACCTCGGCCTGACGCCGGAGCAGGTCGGCAATACGATCATCGCGTCGGTCGCCGCGACGATTCTCGCGCGCATTCTGATCGGCCCGCTCTGCGACCGGTACGGCGCACGCATCACCTATTCGGCTCTGCTGTTGGTCGGTTCGATTCCGGTGATGGCGATCGGCCTCGCCTCGAGCTACGAGAGCCTGCTGCTGTTCCGGCTCGCGATCGGCGCGATCGGCGCGGCATTCGTCATCACGCAGTACCACACGTCGGTGATGTTCGCGCCGAACTGCGTCGGCACGGGCTGGCGGCAGTTCGTCGAGGAAGCGCAGAGGCGCTCTGGACGGACGGCCGATAGCGGCCGCTCCCGTGAGTCAATGAAAATGGGCCGACTTCCGAGGCAGGTCTATTCGATGCTCGCGTACACCCTGCCGTCGAGCTCGGCTACCGTGAAACGTACGCTGACGATGTAGGGCTCCTCGCCCGGGGTCCAATGGCCATACGTGGTCGCGACGATCGTCCCGTCGTCAAGCCGCTCGAGCGCAGGATAGGAGGAATCCCGTTGGTGATGGTTCTGCATGAGTCGCACCCGGTATTCCCCTTCCTGTCCCTGGACGAGGTCCTCGTAGGTCCCTACCCAGCCGACCCAATCGCCAGCGGTGGATGTCCGATGCGCCATGTCACGGAACGAAATGAAGATCCGGCCGTCCGGCGTGTAGATGGCCTGGTGCCGGTCACCGGTGAGGGCGCCCGGCAGCTCGACGGGTTGGCTCCAGCTTTGGCCTTCGTCGTTCGAGAAGGTGATGAACGAGTTGCGCGTGCGCCCGTTCTCGCGCAGCAGCATCGCCAGCTGCCTGCCGTCGGGCGAACGGATCAATCCCGGCTCGCAGAGGTCCACGTCTGGACGGGTGACCACGACCTGCGGCTCGCCCCATGTCAGGCCGCCATCGGTGGACCGAGTCTGATAGACGACGAACTGCCCGCGCAGACCCTTGCCGCGGAAAAAGCGGCCGTCGTCATGGAAGAAGGCGAGATAGTCCCCGTTCGTCAGGCGTACCAAGTCCGCCATCGCGACGATCCCGCCGAAGTCGCCGATCGGCGCGAGCGGCGTCCAGGTCAGCCCGTCATCCTCCGAGACCGACATGCGAATCGGGTAGAGACCCGAGAAGAGCACGAGGCGACGCTTCCCCTGTCTATCGACCACGCGGTAGATCGTAGGCGTCTCCTGCGAGGTGGCCCAGCTGTCGGGCACCGCGAGTCGCTCGCTCCAGGTCCTTCCGCCATCGGGGCTGCGTTTCAGCACGATCGCGCCCCGGCCGTGGCCTTTGGGGTAGACCGCCAACATCGTCTGGCCGTCCTCCAGCAGCACGGTCGTCGGGTGGCCGAGGTATTGCCCGGGCTCGCGGTCAACCACTACCTGGCGGGCCGTCTCGTTTGCCAGGTCGAGCTGTGGGATGCTGAAGCCTCTGGGCGGATCCGGCCGCTTCGACGGCTCGGGGCTTATGGCGAGGGGTGCGCGCGGTGCACAGCCCGGAAGCAGCGCGAGGCACAGGGCGGCAGCGAACGAGGGTGAGCGAGTGAGGTTCATGAGACCGCATCCGGGCGCGTGATGGGAGGATTGCTCGCCGAGCCGGCGATGGCCGGGAGCTCGATCGAAAGCCGCGAGCAGTAGAACAGCATACGGGGCAGGTGAAAGGGACCTTTCCAGAGGTTGCCTTTCAGCCGTACCGAAAGGCGGCCGTCCCGATGGACGTATCCGAACCACTCTCCGTGCTCGGGGTCCGCGAAGTGTTCGAAGCTCCAATCGTGGACCTGGCGGTGCCAGCGGGCGTAGCGCTGGTCGCCCGTCAGCCGGTAGGCCAGCAGTGTGGCGATCGTCGCCTCGCAGTGCGGCCACCAGAACTTCATGTCGTGCCAGTATTCCTGCACGGGTAGGCCGCTCACGTCACGAAAGTAGAACAGGCCCCCGTATTCCGTGTCCCAACCTCGCTTCCACATCCAGTCCAGCATCGTAGTGCCCAGGCGAATCAGGTCGGGGTCACGGTCGCGCCGCCTGGCCTCGTGCAGGATGAACCAGGCAGCCTCGATTGCGTGCCCCGGGTTCAGCGTACGCCCGTCGAAGTGGTCGAGCAGTTCGCCCCGTGGTCCCACGGTTTCCAGCACGGCCTCAACCTCCGGCTTGACGAAGTCTCTCTCGATCTCGGAAATGCAGCTGTCGATTACCGCATCGCACCGCGTGTCACCGATCGTCTCGCGCAGCACCTGCGCGACGTTGAGGGTGATCATCGGCACCGCCAGTCCCTTCACCCGGCGCGTGGCAGCGAGGTATTTCGACTCGAGCAGCCCGGGAGTGGTGGTGTACCGCAGAAACCGTCCGAAGAGCTCGCGCGCCTCGGTCCCTGCCGCCTCATCGCCGGCCGCGCGCGCGTAGGCCGCAAGCGCGAGAGTCGTGAACGCCTCTGCATACGCGTAGCGGCGCTTGCGGAGCGGCCGGCCCTCGCGCGTGACTTGGAAGAACATCCTTCCATCGTGGTCGAAGCCGTAGCGGCGGATGAACTCGATCGTCTGCCGGGCCAGATCCAGCCACTCGGCCCTCGGCTCGACGTTCTGATGGAGCGTCGCCATGAGCCACGCGAAGCGACCCTGCTGCCACATGCCCTTATCCGTGTCGAGCACGGTCCCGTCCCGGTCGAGGGCCGTCATGATCCCGCCGTACTTGCGATCGGCGCCCCAGCTCGTCCAGAACGGCACGACGTCGTTCAGAAGAGCCGCCTCGTAAAGTCCTCGTAGTTCAGCGGCGAGCTCCAGTCTCATCCCTAAGTGCTCCAGTTCAGAATCACGCCTACATATCTCCTCGCTGTGAAGGACCCCCTCACCCTGACCCTCTCCCCCGGATCCGGGGCGAGGGCATCCTTCTGCGCTCGTGGCAATCCGTGGGCGTACTGCCGAAGGGGAGCACTCTAGGCCCCGCTTCGGGCGGCTTCGGCCGTCGCATCGAGTGGCTGTGCCGCCGGCCGAGTCGCTTCGCGGTTTCGGCCCCAGTCGAAGAAGCCGATGGCTTCAAGTGCATTCGCCATCCGTACGACATCCTCGCGGCTCGCGGTGTCCTGCGGGAGGCGGTAGGGCCCGCAGTCGTGACCGATTAGGGCCATGGCTGCCTTCAGGCCTGCGCGGCCGCAATGACGCAGGATCACGCGGACCATCTCCGCAGCGCGGCTCTGGTAGTCTCGGCCCCGGACCAAATCGCCCTCTTCGAAACACCGGATGATGCGTAGATACAGGGGCGCCGCGAACCCGTATGTCGAGCCCACGGCACCGCGCGCGCCCACGACGAGCGCGCTCAGCAGCATCTCGTCGATGCCGAACACGACGTCGTACATGCCATCCCCGAACCGCAGGCAGAAGTCCATTTCGTTCAGCCTGCAATCGGAGAATTTGATGCCGGCCAGTGTGGGCAGGCGCTCGCTCGCCTCCGCCAGGAACTCGGCCATGTCGAGCTCGACGCCCGTCATCGCGGGAATATGGTAGTAGTAGCAGGGAAGCGCCGGCGCGCCGCGACAGATCTCGGCCAGCGCGCCGATCAACGCGCCGTTGTTGGCCTTGAAGTAGCTGGGCGGCATCGCGGAGATCGCGTCGGCGCCGATCATCTGCGCGTGCTCCGCGAGGTTGCGCGCTTCGGCAATGCTGTTGTGCCCCACTTGAATGACCGTAGTCAATCGGCCTTTCGCGGCTTGCACGAACGCTTCGGCTACCGCCATTCGTTCCAGGCTCGACAGCGAAGCACCTTCGCCGGTGCTCCCCAGCACGTACAGGCCGGCGACGCCGTCCGCGGCGAGCTGCTCGACGAGCGCGGGGATCCGGTCCAGGTTCAGCGACCCATCGGGATGCAGCGGCGTGAACGTCGCCGTCACCAATCCGGTGAGCCGATTCTCGGGAGGCAGAATCATGGGTCTCCGTGTTTTCCAACCGAAAGATCAAATCGAGGCGAGACGGTTGCAACGGCTCGCTCTGCGCCGGCGCGGTGCCTTGACGGCGTCGCGCGGGGACCGGGACTGTAAATAGTGACGCCTTCGAGGTCCATCGCCGGCCCGCGCAGCAGCAGGCTGGTCATGTAGCCGACGCCGAAGCAGGTCAGGATGCCGATCGGCGCATAGAGGAAGAAGTGGACCGCCGTGAAGGTCCTGACCAGGAAGATGACGACGGCGCCCGTCACCGCACCGACCAGCGCCCCGGCTCCGTTCGCTCGGCGGGTGAAGATCCCGAGGGCGAAGAGCCCGGCGAGGCTGCCGCCGAACAGGCCGATCATTTCGAGGAACACGTCCCAGAGCGACTGAACGGCGTAGCTGGCGAGCAGCAGCGCCGCGAGCGTAGCCATCACGCCCAGCACCACACTCAGCCACCGGGAGAGGAGCAACCGGACCCTGTCGCTGGTGTCCGGTATCAGGCGCCGGATGAAGTCGGTCACGATCGCCGAGCTCACGCTGTTCACGCTGCTGCTGAGCGTCGACATAGCCGCGGCGAAGAGGCCGGCGATGAGCAGCCCCGAGACTCCGGTCGGGAGCTCGGCTACGATGAAGGCGGGGAAGATCGCATCCGTTTGCAAAGCGGGATCGAGGCGGAGGGGGTGCTCGCGATAAAAGACGTACAGCGCGGTCCCCAGCCCGAAGAAGATGAGCGCCGCCGGCACCGTCAGTGCCGCGTTCGTCCAGATCGAGCGTGCGGCGGCCGCCTGGTCGCGGGTGGTCAGGTAACGCTGCACGACCGTTTGGTCTGCCGTGAAGGGTATCAAGTTGCCAAACAGGTTCCCAACGAGCACTACCCACACCGCGGTGGTGGTGTAGTCCCACGTCCACGTGAACGTGTGGAGTTTCCCCTCGGCCACGGCGGTGCCGAGCAGCCCCGCGAAGCCGCCGTCGACGCTGCCGCCGAACAGGCCGATCATTTCGAGGAACACG
>JBOHRM010001131.1:0-3660 GCA_050732715.1 Longimicrobiales bacterium | reverse complement strand
GAGCTATGGCGCTCCAACGAGGGTTTTCAACCGGTGCGGGTCTATCAGCGGGTGGACGCCGGCGGGCAGAGCGGCGTGCGGGAGGGGTCGTGAAGGGCGAGCGAAAGGCGGTCCGCCCCGGCCAGCGGCAGAGTCAGATGGAGGAACTGCATCGACGGGCGGTCACGTACTATCTGTCGCTCTTCGATCCTTCCACGGGCGGCTTTCGATACTGCGAGGGCTTGCCCCCGAGCCTGATGGCCACGGCGTATTGTGTGCTGGGGTTGGAGTTCTCGGGGGGAATCGATGGCGTTGCAACGGATCGCAAGAGGGCCATCACGTCATTCCTGCTGCGTGGTGCGTCACCGGACGGAAACTTCCGCGATCCACGCTGGGTGGAATTCCCTCACCAGAGCTCGCGGCACCCCCCGGAGTACTTCGAAGAGGAGCTCACCACGTTCTGTCAGCAAGCACTCGATGCGCTGATCGAGCCGGCGCCGCCCGCCAGGAGGTGGCCCGAGGGTTTCCTCCGTCCTGGCGGCATCAGTCACCGGTTCGAGAGCCTCGCGTGGGACAATGCCTGGCGCGATTCGAATCGCGTGATGTTCGTGCTCGCACAGCTCTGCCACGACGCCGAGCGTCATGGCCGTGCCGAGCTCCTGTCCGTGGTGGATGTGGGGCTGGATTGGCTGGATCTTCACCAGAGTCCACGGACAGGGCTCTGGGACGGTCCGTCCGCGGTCTCGCTCGCCAACGCGATGGCGGCGACCTTCCACTTCACGTTCTTCTATTTCTATCGCGGCCGGTCCCTGCGATACGCCGAAAGGATCATCGACTCATGCCTCGCGCTGCAGGAGCGGCACGGTCTGTTCAGTGGCCGGAACGTGGGTCACACCTGTCTCGACTACGACGCTCTGGACCTGCTGGCCAAGGCGGCCCTGCTCAGTGACCACCGATCGGGTGAAATCGCAGAAGCCATGGGGAGGGCCCGCAGCACGCTCCTCGATCTCAGCGACCCCGCTACCGGTGCTTTCGTTCACTGCAGGGAGCAATCGCGTCCGCGACTCCCGTCGGCGCAGCGGCTCCCCCTGGCATGGCGCCTCAGCCGCTGGCTGCCGGCGCGGCGGGTACCGCTACGCAGGCCATGGCATACGGGGTCGCCCCTGCTCTCCAGTGAGTGCTCGGCCAGCAACGCTTTTTCAACGTGGTTCCGACTCCTGGCGGTGGAGCTTGCGGACCCGGGTACTCGGCCGGGCGGCAGTGACCATGGAAGGCGGTTCCGGCGCCTTCCGTTTCTCGGATTTCACGAAGCATTCGCAATCGCTGGAACGGGGTACGCCGACCGTGAGATCCGGCCCGGAGAGCGTGATCCGGGTATGCCCGCGCGCGTGGGAACGGAGCGCGGCCTCAGGGTGACAGCGGTCATACCTGCTCGGAACGCAGCTGACCATCTCCCGGATGCGCTGTTGGCGCTCCGCCGACAGACGTATCCCGGGTGGGAGGCCATCGTCGTGAACGATGGCTCGGATGACGATACCGGTCGGATCGCCGAAGAATGGGCCGCGGCCGAGCCGCGGATCCGGGCCGTGCATCAGGAACCGCGAGGTCTCGCCGCGGCGAGAAACACCGCGCTGCACTGCGCTTCTGGGGAGCTGATCCACTGCCTCGATGCCGATGATTCGATAGACCCGACGTTCTACGAGCAGGTCATCAGGAGCTTTGCCAACCGACCGGCGAGCTCGGGTATCGGAGAGTGCGCGGTCACACGTGTGGCCCTCATGTGGCCCAGTGGCGAGTTGGCGCGAATGCATCCGGCGCCGCGGCCGGACAAATTCCAGTTCC
Source organism: Longimicrobiales bacterium (assembly GCA_050732715.1). Taxonomy (GTDB): domain Bacteria; phylum Gemmatimonadota; class Gemmatimonadetes; order Longimicrobiales; family RSA9; genus JBOHRM01. The sequence continues at coordinate 1,839 of JBOHRM010001131.1, read as the reverse complement.
GCGAGCTGGCACGCCGCAACATCCGCCAGCCGGTGTGCCACGTCTTCGAGCGACGTATCCTGGATGCAACGGGTGTGTTCGACGAATCGCTGCGCCACTGTCAGGACTGGGACCTTTGGCTCCGCTTCGCGCGGGTGGGTGCCACCTTCCATCCCGTGGACGGGGCGCTGGCCAGGTATCGGCTCCGGCCGGACAGCCTGAGCTCGAACTGGGAGGCCTACCTGCGGCACGGCAGCGCGGTAATGCAGCGCGCGCTCGCCCCGGACCCACGTTGTCGGGAACCGGTCGTTTCTCCCCTCGACGATCCAGAGCCGGTGCACGTCGGGAGGGTGCTGTTCTGGCAACGGAATCTGCTGCGGGCGGTCAACCGGGCCGACAGGACCGGCGTCGAACGAATCTTCCAGGGGGGAAGGGAGATTCTTCCCGAGGGGTTCTGGGCCGACCCCGAGCGTTACGGAGTACGGCCTGCGTTCGACTGGGCCTACGACGCGCCCGGACCGGAATCCCGGACACTCGCAACTCTGCTGAATCGCGGCGGCCTGTTTCTGTCCGCGCTCGCGGTTCACTGGCCGGAGCTGGGGCCGGAACGCTCGCGCGCGGCCGCGAGAGCTCTGCTCTGCCGCGCACTCGAGATCGTTGCAACCCGCCGCGCCGAAAACCATTTCAGCGGCTCCGAACAAGCCGACGCGATCGCTGGCCTCGCGGCGTCGCTCGGCCGCCTGAATCCCCTCGTTCTCGGGCTCCGGACGCTGCTGGTGACGCCGCCTCCCCTCCGCCCGCCAATCCTACGTCTCGGCCGTCTGGTCCTCGGTGGGATCCGGCCTGCCATCGGCGCCGGTACCTCGTGAACAAACCGATGAACATTCTGTTTATCTGCCTCCTCGCTGTTTCAAATGGGTAGCAGTTTCAAGTGGAGCCTGCCGGCGGTCATGTAAACCATCCTGGTCAGGTTTCCGCTATGGACTACAACGCTCGGCTGAGCCGCCGCCGTCAGGCGACCACCTCCCCGAACCGAGCTCGGCGGCTGTGGCTGGACGTGCTCGTGCTCGGAGCGGTCGCCCTCGCGGTGCGCCTAGCGCACTTGCACCACCCTCCGCACTTCGACGAGCTGTATGGCGCGTCTTCACGGATATCGACGCGTTCGCGGACCGGATGCGCGCCATCCTCGACGTGTAAGCGAATCCACGACCGTCAAGCTGACTTGCGTTCGGTGCGCGGCTTCCGATGATATGAGGGAACGTTTGGTGATGAAACGATTCAAACGATGCGTGCTGCACATCGGTACCGAAAAGACCGGTACCAAAATGATTCAGAAATTCCTTGCAAGAAACAGATCGGCCCTTGCTAGAGAGGGGGTTGTTTACCCTCGATCGACCGGTGAACACGGCGGAAGCCAATGGGCGTTCGTTGCCTGTGTCCAGAATGACCCGTGGGCAGATATGAGTGTAAACCTCGGCATACGGTCTCTCGCTGATCAGACCGCTTATCGAGCTGCCTTGACGAAGAGTCTCGACAAGGAATTCAAAAGAAGGGCCAAGGCTGAGGCGCTGATCATTTCATCCGAACATTGCCATAGCCGCCTTACGACCATCGAGGAGATCTCCCGGCTTAAAGCGTTTCTGGAGACTTGGGCGAATTCCTTTGAGGTGGTGATGTACCTGCGCCGGCAGGACCGCGTGTCGGTCAGCCATTACTCGACAAAACTAAAAGTGGGGCACACGGAGCCGGATGTTCTGTCCTATCGCCCATACTATTATGATTATGATCAAATATATGATAACTGGAGCTTCGTGTTTGGTGCAGAATCGGTGCGTGTTAGACTGTTTGAACGCACTGAAC
>JBOHRM010001130.1:0-8069 GCA_050732715.1 Longimicrobiales bacterium | reverse complement strand
TGCTGGTTGGGCCTGTGCAGCTGAACGCTGAAGACCGATGAGAATGCTCGAGATCCCGCCCGTCGCCATCGAGCTCGGCGTCGGCGACATCGCGCGGCAGGGTGACCTGGACGCGATCGTGAACGCGGCGAACGCCGAGCTACGCACCGGCGGCGGCGTCGCGGGCGCGATCCACCGCGCCGCGGGGCCCGGCCTCGAGGAGGAGTGCCGGCCGCTGGCGCCGATCCGGCCGGGCGAAGCCGTGATCACGTCTGCGCACCGGCTCCCGAACAAGTTCGTGATCCACTGTCTCGGACCCGTCTACGGGCAGGACCATCCCGAGGCGGAGCTGCTGGCCAGCTGCTACCGGGAGGCGTTACGCCTGGCGGATACACACGATGTCGGCGGCATCGCGTTCCCCGCGATCTCGACGGGCGCCTTCGGTTACCCTATGGACGGCGCGGCGGAAGTTGCGCTGCGCACCGTCGTTCGCGAAGCGCCGAAGCTGAAGCAGGTGCGTCGCGTTCGTTTCGTGCTGCATGACGCGCGTGCGCTCGGCGCCCACGAAGCGGCGCTCGATCGTTGGGGTCCCCGCGCGACGTAAGTCGCGTGGGGTAAAGGTCGCGTCACGCCCTGATCCGCGCGCGGCGTGTCGTGATCGCGAGCACGATCATCCACACCAGGATGATCAGCAACCCATACATCTCACGCCCTTGCTCGATCACCGGTGACGCCATCTCGAACTCCTGGACCAGCTCGTCGGGCCCGACCCGCGTCGCGATCACACCCGGCGCGAGCCTCGCCGCCCAGATCAACGCCGCGCCCGCGATCGCCCACGGCAGCCAGCGCGGCAACCGGCTCCGTAGCGCGAGCAGACACGCGAACGCCGCGACGAAGTAGATCGCCATCCACGCCACCGGATCGGGATCGTTGTACTGCACGGCCGCGCCGAAGAAGAACGCGAGCATCATCACGATCGTGATCGCCCGCATCACTATGCCCATGGGGTTGCGAGTTCCGGGTTGCGAGTTCCGGGTTCGGGGCTTTCACGTTGACTCCAGACCCTCACGTCCGTCACCGCCTACCGTCAACGCGGCCGTGGCCGATCTCAGGTACAACTTGTCGAGCGGCCGGGCAAGCACGCTTGCCCTGCTGCGCGAACCAGTCGCGCGGAGACGATGGACTAGTGGTCCGTCTAGCCGCGCTCGAGCGCCTCGCGCAGCCGGCGGTTGAGCTCATTCAGCCGATCGATCCGGGCCTGGGCGGTCGGGTCCATCTCGGTCATCTTCGCGAACAGGCTGTTCTCGAACGCCTCGAGCCGAGCCTCGATCTCGGGTGTTTCCATCGCCTGCTCTTGCGCCGCCTGCACTTGTGGCCCGATCTGCTGGGCTTCCGTGGTCAGCGCCGCGATCTTCGCCGTGTCGCCCGCGGCCTGGGCAGCCTGCGCCTCCGTCATCAGCTGCTCGAGTCGCTCGATCCGCTGCCCGTTCGCCGGGTCGGCCTTGACGATCGCCTCGCGGACGGCCGCCCTGACCTCATCCCGCTGCTGGAGAAGCGCTGTGTCCTGCATCGCTTTCTCGTGGAGCGGAGTGAGCTCGGATTCCAACTGCTGGATCTCCTCGATCCATTCCTGCATCTGCGGCGTCGGCTGAACCGGCTGCGTCGGCTGCTGCGCCGAAATCGCCGCCGGCATGAAGACCATCGCGAGCGCGCAGACCATGCCCAGCGCGGTACGTGAAGACATATGACAGCTCCTCGCAGTCGAAAATTCGCGATCTCGCCGGACGGCGCGCTTCGGCGGACGACCGGTACGAGTATCGAAGGCGCGGGCGTCTAAGCCACGCCAAACCAAGGAGGGACCAACTTCGGACGCGACCCGGCAGGAAAACCTCCTGCCTGAGGGTTACGCCCGAGCCGTCGGAATGGTCCCGCGCGCGGGCCCGCGACATTGCGCCAGGCGGACACCTCGGACAGCTACTGCGCGTCCCGCTCGGCTCGAGAGGACAACGCTCGCAATGACCGTTCCTCTCGGGCCAGTAAGACTCTAGTAGTTGGCGATGCTGTCGGAGATGTTGTTGGAGTGGACCTTGATCCAATGCGTTCGCAGCGTCGGTCGGAGCGGCCGGCCTTCGTGCGTCGACACGATCGCGTTCGAGGGGAGGCGCGGCATGTGGCAGTCGACGCAGTTCCGTGCGAGCGCCACGCCTCTCGCAGGATAGAGCCCGCAGCTTTGGACCTGGTGGCACTCGAGGCAGGCGCGCGAGAACGAGGCGGCATCGCGCTGCGTGGTGTGCACGTCATGGCACGTCGAGCACGTCATGGTGGCTGACGCCTGGAAGCACCGGCTCCTGGCGAGCAGCCCCACCTGATTCCCGTGCACATCCGCGGCCTCACCAGGTCCGGGCGGGTCGAGCGCGAGGTACTCGCTCAGCGGCCGGCCGGCAACGTAGGTAAACGCCGGCGCCTGCTGCTCGCCGACACCGCCGTGGCAGAGCGCGCACAGCTCGACCTGCCGCGCGCGCGGCAGCTTTGCCGGGTTGACGATCGCGCTGCCGAGCCACTCCGATGATCCGCCACGCCGTCGTTCGACGTGCTCGCGGCCCGCCCCGTGGCATCGCTCGCAGGAGACACCCAGGATGGAGTTGTCGCGATCGTATCGGTTGGACAGGAGCGTTGCGTCGGTCTGCGTGTCGGCCACGGACTCGAAGTAGGTCGCGTGGCACTCGAGGCAGCGCGGCGGGATCTCGCGCTCGAAGTTCGCGATGCCGTCCCGGTAGCCGGGGCTGTTGACCCACGCGTCCAGCTCCGTCCAGTACGACACCGGAAGCTGGTACAGCCGGTCATCTCGCCAGTACAGGTAGCTCTGCCCCCGGCGGCCCGACCCGACGACGAGGTCGAATCGCTCGCTCACCGAAGTGGTATCCGGCGCCGCGCCGAGCACGGCGGTCTGGTAGAAACCGTCCGGTCGAGCCTCGAGCCGGAAATGCAGGTAAGGATTCGAAGTGCGCAGGACCGCGCGGTCGCCATCGAAATGCCCCGCGACGGTGCCCGATGTCACCGGCATCGACGTTCGGTGATGCGCCGTTTCCTGGAAGCTCGCCGCCGATGGATGACAGTCCAGGCATTCCGCGTCGCCAGTATGTTCCGTCGCGGCCATGCGCGGCGCATCGGGCCCCTCGCAAGCCAACACGCCCGCCGCAAGCGCAACCACGACCGCGCCGACCTGGCTGCGACGCGAGACCTGGCGGGTGGGGTTCGGCCGCCGCGCGGCGCTAATACCCAGGGTTCTGTTCGAGATTCGAGTTCAGGTCACGTTCATCCTGCGGCACCGGGCGGAGCAGGTGCTTGCCAGGGTCGAAGTTCTGGTTCGCCTGCGTGTCGCCGAAATCGATGTCGGAACGCGCGATCAGGCCCGCGCGCAGCCACCGCACCAGGTCGTCGTAACGGTGGAACTCGAGCGCCAGCTCGACCCTGCGCTCATGCATGAGCCACTGGAACATCTGCTCGCTGGACGCAAGGGGGCGGTCAGGGAGCAGGTCGGCTGGCTTCACCATGCTCGCGTAGAGGGCCGCGTCCGCCGATCCCGCGCCGTACGCGCGGTCGTAGGCGTCGCGGGCGCGCGCACGGACCTGGTTGATGAGCGCGGCCGCGCCCGCGACATCGTCATTGCCCAGCAGCTTCGCCTCGGCCAGCAGGAGCAGCACGTCCGCATACCGGATCAGCCGCTCATTATTCTGGCTCACCGACTGGTTCAGCATCTGGCCGCCCGCGAAGTTCTCGTACGGGCGGATCGATTTGGCGGGCGTATGGCCCGTGACCGACCACCAGGCGGTCGCGGCCGAGTCCGCTCGCACCGATCCGCCATCGCCGCCGCAGTCCCAGACGTAGTTGTACGGGACAGGCTGCCCAGAGCAGCCTTGGCCGTACTGCTCACCCGTGGAGTAGAACGTGAAGTAGGCGCGCGGATCGCCCTCCTCGAACGTGCTGACCAGCGTGGGCGTGACGATGATGCCGCCATCACCCCAGTCGAAGCCGCCGGGCGCGTTGATGCCGCGGTTGCCGCCCGCCCCCGTGGCGAGCGGGCGTCCCGTGCCGGAGGAGGCGCCGCCGCCGTTCTCATCCACGGCGGCCCACCCGTTGATGTCGGTGCCGAACGAGGCCTGTAGCTCGAAGAGCGACTCGCCGTTGTTCTCCGTGGTGTGCTTGAAGTTGTCCTCGTAGTTGACCAGCGTGAACCCGCCGCGGTCCACGACCTCCTGAAGGTTCGCGGCCGCGTCCTGGTACTTCTCGGGCTGGTTGAACCATTGCGCGCGATAGATCTGGACCTTCCCGAGCAGCGCGCGCGCCGACCACTCGGTGGCGCGGCCTTCCTCCAGCGTGAGGCCCGCCAGGCCCGAGATCGCGTCCTCGAGGTCGCTCTCGATCAGCTCCCACACCTCACCCGATTGCGAATTCGGGAGCCGGGTCTCCTCGATCGAGGCCGGCGGTTCCGTGACCACGGGTGGCGTGCCGAAATAGCGGGCGAGGAGGACGTTGAAATAGGCGCGGACGAACTTCGCTTCGCCCCGGAACCGTGCGGTCTCCGCCTCGGTCAACTGATCCGTCAGCTCGAGCTGCTGCACAATCAGGTTGGCGCGCAGGACGCCCCGGTACGAGACGTCCCAGATATATTCGATGCTGTTGTTGGTCGACGTCCAGGCGAAGTCGCTGTCCTCGTCGGAGGCGGGGGCCCGCGTGTCATCATCCGGAAGGAGCCCCTGCTCGAACAGCGACTCGTCGCGGCCGCTGTACGTGAGGTTCTGGAGCGTCGAGTACGCCCCGACCGTGGCCGCCTCGAAGTCCGTGGCGGTCTTGTAGAAGTTGCCCGTGTTCGGTGAACCGAAGGGGTCGGTATCCAGAAAGCCGTCGCACTGCGTGAGGAGTGCCACACACAGGATCGGCGCCCGCACGCCCCTCGCGGATCTCTTCGTTTTCGAAGTCATGGATCTCCCCACGCTCTGGCGGTTCTCGGAGTCCGAGCTAGTGGCCGCCACTAGAAGGACGTGCTCACACCGATCTGGAACATGCGCGGCTGCGGGATGTTGCCGTCATCCGTGCCAGCGCGGAGCTGCGAGTGGTTCTCCGCCGCGTTGAACGCGTTCCCCCGCGTCGCGAACTCGGGGTCCAGACCGCTGTAGTCGGTCCGCGTCCACAGGTTCGTCGCGGAGACGTACACGCGCGTGTTGGTGATCGCCCCGCCGAACAGGTTGTCCGGGAGCGTATACCCGACCTGTAGTGTCTTCAGCCGCAGGTAGTCGCCGTCCTCCACCCAGCGGTCCGAAAGCCGCGCGTTGTCCGCCGGGTCGTCCTGAATCGCGCGCGGAATCGTGTGGCTCTGGTTCTCCGGCGTCCAGCGGTTTTGCGTCGTCGCCAGCATGTTGTCGCCGCCGCCGGCCATGTTCTCCAGATTGCTCCGAAGCTCATTGTACTTCTGCACGCCGACCACGCCGTTGAAGAACGCGCTCATGTCGAACCGCCCGAACACGGCGTCGACGTTGAACCCGAAGTACATGTCGGGGATCGTCTTGCCCAGATAGGTGCGGTCATCTGGCGTGATCAGCCCGTCCGGCGGCGTCTCGACCAGGTTGCCGTTCTCGTCCCGCTCGTACGGGCCGCGGATGTCCTGGAAGCACATGTCCCCGGCCTGCGGCTGGTTGCCGCCCGCGGTGTTGTCCGTGTAGGGGATCTCCTGGCCGCTCTGGAACACGCCGCAGGTCTTGTAGCCGTAGAAGTAGCCCACGGGCTGGCCCAGCGCGGTGCGGTAAGGGAAATCCGGCCACTCGGAGTTGTACTCGTCCACTCCCCCGGTCAGCGACGTCAGACGGTTGCTCACAGTGGTGAGATTGCCCGACAGGCGCAGGTCCACCACGTCGTACAGCCGCGTGCTGTACGCCGCCTGAACCTCGATCCCCTTGTTCGCCATGTTCCCGACGTTGATCGGTGCCTCGGTGAAGCCGGACGCCACGGGGACGGGGATGCCGAGGAGGAAGTCCTTCGTGTCACGGCGGTACCAGGTGAACGATAGGTCCACGGCGTTGTTGAAGAGCGACGACTCGAACCCGAAGTCCAGCGTCTCGTTCGTCTCCCACGTCAGGTCCTCGTTCGCGAGCCGGGGCTGCGGCGTGGGCGCGAGCTGGATCTGGTCGCCGATCTGGTATTCGGCCCAGAGGAGCACGGACACGAACTGCGGATACTCGCCGCCGGGGATCTCCGAGTTGCCGGCCTGGCCCCAGCTGCCGCGGAGCTTCAGCTCGTTGACCCACGGCACGTCGAAGAAGGGCTCCTCGCTAATCCGCCAGCCCGCGGACACGGCGGGGAACGTCCCCCACTGATGCCCTGGCGCGAACGTCGAGACGCCATCGCGCCGGAGCGTCGCCGTGAGGAGGTAGCGGTCCGAGAAATTGTAGGTCAGCCGGCCGAAGTACCCGAGGCGGTTCTGCTCGCCTGCGCCGCCGCCCTTCTTCAGGACTACATCCCCGAGCGACACGATCCTGCGGATCGGAAACTGCTGGTTCAGGAACCCCGTGGTCTGCAGACTCAGGCTGTTGTTGCTGGACTGGTTCGCCTCGATCCCACCGAGCAGCGTCAACGCATGGTTGCCCAGGAAGGTGTTGTAGGTGAGCGTGTTGGTCGAGACGATCGTTGTACCATCCGTCCGAATATCCTCCGCCAGCTCCGGGCGCTCGAAGCCCGTCATCTCATTGCTGAACCCGGCCTGCCAGAAGTACTGGTTGCCGATCGCGTAATCCACCGAGTTCTGCGAGCGGAGCGTGAGCCCGTCCATCACCTCGAGCTCGCCGTACAGGCTGCCCAACACGCGCGTGACGCGGTCGTTGACGTCCACGAGCTGGTTCGTCGAGTTCAGATTCGCCCTGCTGAACCCTCCCGTCTGGAAGTTGCCCGTGAGCCCCTCGGGGTTCGTCGGGGTGATCAGCGCGGGATCACGGGTGAGGAAGATCGGCGGCTGCTGGAGCGTGTTGTTCAGGATCGTGCCGTCGCCGTAGTTCGCGGAGCCGCGGTGCGTCACCTGGCTCGAGAGCGAGAACGTCTCGCCGAACCGCAGCCTGTCGCTGACCTGGTACTCACTGTTCGCGCGGAAGCTGTACCGCTTCAGGTCCCACTTGTCCACGATCGCGTCCTGCGCGAAGTAGCCCGCGGACACGTAGTAGCTCAGCCGGTCGCTCGCGCCCGAGACCGACAGGTTGTGGTTCATGATCGGGGCATTGTTGTCCACGGCCACCCGGGTCCAGTCGGTGTTCCGGGCGAGCAGCTGATCGAGCACCGGCGAGCCGTCCTGGAGATCCGGGTGCTGCTCTACGAAGTCCGCGTCCGACGGGCTGCGGCCGAAGTAGGCGTTCTCCGCGGCGATCCCCTCCCGCTCCAGCGCCAGCCACGCCTGCGCGTCGTTCAGCGAATAGTACTGCGGGAAGCGCTGCACGCCCATGTACCCGTCGTAGCGGATCGTGGGCTCCCCGAAGCTGCCGCGCCGCGTCTCGATCAGGACCACGCCGTTGGACGATTGCATCCCGTACACCGCGGTGGCCGACGCGTCCCTCAGCACGGAGATGCTCTCGATGTCGTTCGCGTTCAGCGTGGCCAGCGGGCTCGACGTTCCGGCCATGCCCTTGCCCACCGGCACGCCGTCGATCACGAAGAGCGGCTGCGTGTTGCCCACCGTGCCCACCCCACGGATGCGTATGGCGACCGGGGCCCCCGGAATACCGGATTCCGTGGTGACCCGCACGCCCGGGACCCGGCCCTGGATCGCCTGATCCGGGCTGGCAATCGTGGCCTTCCCGATCTCCGCGGCCGACACCGTGCCGACCGACTCCGTCATGGTCGCGCGTCGCTTCTCGCCGTAGGCGATCGTGACGATCTCGTCGAGCACTAGCGCCGAGACCTCGAGCGTGGCATTGGCGACATCCTGCCCGTCGAAGGGTAACTGCCGTTCGCCGTAGCCGAGCCCCGTAAAGACCAGCGTGCCGGTGGAAGACGGCGCGGTCAGAACGTAACGCCCGTCGTTGTCGGTCAGCACCGAGACCGAGGCGTCC
>JBOHRM010001129.1:0-1969 GCA_050732715.1 Longimicrobiales bacterium | reverse complement strand
ATCCGGCAGTGCGAGCAACTCGAGCATACCGCGCGCGACCGCGTGCTCGCGCAGCGGCCGGACGCCCGGGCCGTTGACCCTGATCCCCGCGGCGTCCAGGTGCTCGTGAAGCAGCCGCGCATACGGGTCCGCCGACCCGTAGAGGATCGCAATCCGATGCGCGGGCGTGGCGCCGAGTGTGCCGACAACGTCGCGGACCACACAGCGGACCTCATCGTCCGCGTCTGAGGCGTGCAGCACCCGCGTGGCGATCGGCGGCGTGGGCGCCTCGATCCCGTCATGCGCGAGGCCGAGGCGGTCGAGCGATCGGCGCACCGCGGCATCCGCGCGGGCATCTCCGGTCAGGCCGACAACGGCCCGCACAGCGCCGGACGTGCCGACCCTGCGGACGAGGGCCGCGGAGGACTGGTCGAGCTCCTGCGGCAGGAACAGCACCACCGTGCCGAGACGCTCGTAGCTCGACGGCGCGAGCGAGCCGGCGATCCGAAGCAGGTCGACCGTGTCATACCAGCGGTCCGCGAGCGCCGAGACGACTCGGCGGTGAAGCCGGACCACGTGCGCTGCCAACGGCGTGGCGGCGGCGATGGCGTCGAGCGCGCGGTCGGATACGTCGCGGAGAGCTCGGTGAGCCTCGACCAGCGCTTGGACCGTCGACGGATGTCGGGCCACCGGCGCAAACGGTCCGGCATCGTCGCCAAGCGCCCGTCGCCAAGCCGCGGCCAGGATCGACCCGGCCAGCGGACGCCGCCCCGTTCCCGCCAGGGTCGGCGCGGCCAGCCATTCGGCCACACGCGGTATCGTCGCCACGGTCAGGCCCGCCACGCCCGGCCGGTCGTCGCGATAGCCCCGCGCAAGCGCGCGTCGTGCAATGACGCCGCACAGGTTGGTCGGCACGATGAGCGTGACCGGAGCGAGCGCATCACCGGTTTTCGCCGCGGTAACAGCCCGCCGGAGCGCGTCGTACGCCGCCCCGCCATAAGCGATGGCTCTTACCTGAATCGCCACAGCTGGCCCCTCGCGTCAGCCGGTTCCCGTCCCACTGGCAACCCTCGCCAACGGCCCTCGTTCACATGATGATTCAATCGCGCGTCCAAGGCTAGCGGCGCCGGGCAATGAGTTCACCTGGCGAGCTGGGCCGGATGATCGCGGGCCGCCCCAGCGAGATGTACCATGCGCTCTCGTCGATGCTGGGACTCGATCAGGTGACGGCCACCGAGCGCAGGCTCAATGATGCCCGAAAGCGGCTGGAGACGGAGGCCGGGGTCGGGGTCACCGTCAGCGAACCGCCGCGGCGGGCGATACAGAAAGGATCGTGTCCCATCCGGCCATGGGCGAGCGGTTGACTCGCCATTAACTTGCTGCACGCGTGACCGGAAGCGCAGGGGTTAGCCGCATGGATGCAGAGCTCAGAGACGAGTTGGACACGAGGTTCGCCGAGATGGCGGAGATCCTCAGCCGAGCGTTCGCGAAGCTCGAGGCGCGGCTGGACGCCCGCTTCGAAGCCATCGATCGTCGCTTCGAGGCCATTAATCGTCGCTTCGAGGCCATTGATCGTCGCTTCGACACCATGCACAAGGAGATGGTCGAGCGGTTCATGGCAGTCGACGAGCGATTCGCCACAATGAACCTCCGTATCGATCACCTCTGCTCGCGAATCGAAGGAATGGAAACGGCGGTTACGGCGCTGATCGACCGCATGGACCGAGTCGAGGCGCACCAAATCGCGCTCAGCGGCCGGTTGGACGGTATCTCTGAGGACATACGACAGCGGTTCCGTGTCGTGAACGACCGGTTGGCAGAACTCGCGTTGCGGGCCTGACGCAACGAGCCGCATGGGACGGCGCCCGCAACGAGGTACTAGTGTCCCGTCCCAGAGATTCCTTGGCATTCGAACGCCGCTGCATCCCGCATCGCTGCGTTGCGCCTCCTCGAAATAGCCCCGCTATTCCGTCGTCGTCGCGCCTTGCGC
>JBOHRM010001128.1:0-5708 GCA_050732715.1 Longimicrobiales bacterium | reverse complement strand
CCCTCTCCCCCCGCGGGGGGAGAGGGTCAGGGTGAGGGGGTACTCCGGCACGACCGTGCCCCGCGTTCCGCGTTCGGCGGCGCTCGTTTCGAGCCGCTCCCCGAGCCCCGGCGGCGCGCCGTGCTTGCCGATGTGCTGCCGTGGCTGCGCGGCCGGGTGAGCCGCGAGCGGCGGATGATCGCCACGGTTCAGACCGACGGCGACGTCCTCGACTTCGCCTGCTCGAACGATGCGCCACGCCTCGCCGAGCTCGGCACCTCTTGCCCCGATCATTTCCTACGCACGCGCATCAAGCCGTTGTTCGTCGACTGGGACCCGACGTCCGAGGACGTCGACACGCTTCGGGCCAAGCTCGCCGCGGGACTCGAGGCCTACCGGCACGACTACGCGGCGTACTACGACGCCTGCAAGCACCCGGACTCGCCCGCGATGCGAGGCTCCGATCCAACGGTCGTGCTGGTGCCGGGCGTCGGGGTGATCGCTTGGGGCAAGACGAAGACCGAGTCGCGCGTGACCGCTGAGTTCTACAACGCCGCCGTTTCGGTGATGCGGCGCGCGGAACGCGTCTCCGAGTACACGGCGTTGCCGCGGCAGGAGGCGTTCGACATCGAGTACTGGCTGCTCGAGGAGGCGAAGCTCAGGCGGATGCCGCCCGAGAAGGAGCTCGCACGCGAGATCGCCGTCGTCATAGGCGCGGGCAGCGGCATCGGGCGGACGGTTGTCGAGCGGCTGGTTCGTGAGGGTGCCGTCGTCGCGGCGATCGACCTCGACGCGGACGCGGCGCGCGATACGGCGCGCGCGATTCTCGACCGCGTCGGCCTCGGCATCGGCGTGGCCGGCACGGGACCCTCCGCTTCCGGTGACGTGTTCGGCCTGGGCGCCGACATCACCGATCGCGCGTCCGTGCGCGCCGCGCTCGAGGACGTGATCATCGCCTACGGTGGGCTGGACCACGTCATCATCACGGCGGGTCTTTACCCGAGCCCGGATCGGGACGGGCGGGTGGCGGACACACGGTGGGCAGACACGTTCGCCGTCAACGTCACGGGTCCGTTCATCGTGGCGGAAGAAGCCGCACACGTCTGGCGCGCCCAGGACCTGCCCGGCTCGCTGGTCATCACCACCAGCGTGAACGCCGTGGTCGCGAAGAAAGGCAGCTTCGCCTATGATACCAGCAAGGCCGCGGCCAACCACCTGGTGCGCGAGCTGGCCGTCGGGCTGGCGCCGCAAGTGCGCGTCAACGCCGTCGCGCCGGCCGCCGTCGTCGAGGGCAGCGCGATGTTCCCGCGCGAGCGCGTGATCGCGTCGCTTGAGAAATACGAGATCGAGTTCGGCGAGGATGAGGACACGGAGATGCTGCGCGAACGGCTCGCCGAATACTACTCCGCGCGGTCGTTGACGCATCGGGCCGTGACGCCCGCGGACGCCGCGGAGGCGGTGTTCTTGTTGGTGAGCCGGCGGCTCGGCAAATCCACCGGTCAGATCATCAACGTAGACGGCGGGTTGTACGACGCGTTTCCGCGATGAACGACGAATCGGTCCCCCACGTGCCTCATTCCCCACCTTTCACCACCGGCGGAACGAGCTCGTTCAGCGTGGGGCTGTTCATCCCCTGCTACATCGACCAACTCTTCCCGCGTGTGGCCGTCGCGACCCTCGAGCTGCTCGAGCGACACGGCTGCACGGTCGCGTACCCGCTCGACCAGACGTGCTGCGGCCAGCCGCTCGCCAATGCGGGGTTCGAGAAGGATGCCGCCAAGACGATGCGCCTGTTCGTCCAGAACTTCCAGGCGTACGACTACGTGGTCACACCATCGGCGAGCTGTGCACTGCACGTACGCGAGCACTACGCCTCGCTCGAGCAGAGCAAGGCGGTGCAGCACGTGCGAACACACACGTTTGAGCTTTGTGAATTCCTGACCGATGTGCTGCGCGTGAAGTCCGTGGACGCAGCGTTCCCGCACCGCGTCGGCTTCCACCCCGGCTGCCACGGCCTGCGTGGGCTCCGGCTCGGTCAGGCATCGGAGCTGAATAGCCCGGCCCTCGTCCGCGGAGGTCATGACGGCGGCGCTTTCAGCCGCGACAAAGTCCGGGCGTTGCTCGAACGCGTTCGGGGCCTGACGCTCGTCGACCTCGACCGCGCCGATGAGTGCTGCGGCTTCGGCGGCACGTTCTCGGTCACCGAGGAGACCGTCTCCGTCCGGATGGGCCGCGACCGGATCGACGACCACCTTTTGCACGGCGCCGAGTTCATGACCAGCGCCGACATGTCCTGCCTCATGCACATGGATGGCCTGGCACGACGCGCCGGGCTGCCGATCCGCGTCCGGCACGTCGCCGAGATCTTGAACGGCACGGCAGAATGAGTCGCAGTGACTTGCCTGGGACTCAGAACCGGGAACCGGGAACCGGGAACCGGAACCTGCCCGTCATCGACCACGTCGCGGAGGCCGACCGCTTCAACCGCGACGTGACCCGCGCGCGGTGGCACGATGACACGCTCTGGGCGGTTCGCCGCAAACGCGACCGCGTCAGCCGCGAGGTGCCCGAGTGGGAGGCGCTGCGCGACGCGGCATCGCGCATCAAGGAGCACACGCTCGGCCGGCTCGACGAATACCTCGTCGAGTTCGAGCGCAACGCCGTCGTCAACGGCGCACACGTGCAATGGGCGTGCGACGCGGAGGAGCACAACCGCATCGTTTTCGACGTGCTCCAACGTCACGGAGTCCGCAAGCTCGTCAAGAGCAAGTCGATGCTCACCGAGGAATGCCACTTGAACGCATTCCTCGAGGAGAACGGCGTCGAGGTCATCGACACCGATCTCGGCGAGCGGATCGTGCAGCTCGCCGGGCAGCCGCCGAGCCATATCGTGATGCCGGCCGTTCACGTGCGCAAAGAAGAGGTCGGCGAGATCTTCCACGAAAAGCTCGGCACCGCAGCCGGCGCTAGTTACCCCGATATCCTCGTCGCGGCGGCGAGGCGTCACCTGCGCGCCGAGTTCCTGAGCGCAGACGCCGCGCTGACCGGCGCGAATTTCGCCGTCGCGGAGACGGGCGGATTCGTCGTGTGCACGAACGAAGGCAACGCGGACCTCGGCGTCCACCTCGCACCCGTGCACATCGCCAGCATCGGCATCGAGAAAATCATCCCGCGCGCCGAGCACCTCGCCGTGTTCTTGCGCCTGCTCGCACGCAGCGCTACCGGCCAGCGCCTTACTGTCTACACGTCCCACTTCAACCGGCCACGCAGCGGGGCCGAGCTGCACATCGTGCTCGTCGACAACGGCAGGACCGCCCAGCTCGGCCGGCCCGACTTCTATCGCTCGCTCAAATGCATCCGCTGCGGCGCGTGCATGAACACGTGCCCCGTGTACCGGCGCAGCGGCGGCCACTCGTACGGCTCGACCGTGCCCGGTCCGATCGGCTCGATCCTCGCGCCCGGCGCAGACCTCACCCGCTTCGCCGCGTTGCCCTTCGCATCCACCCTGTGTGGGTCGTGTGCCGACGTCTGCCCCGTCAAAATCGACATCCACGAACAGCTCTACCGCTGGCGCCAGCACGCCATCGGCCACGGCCGCGTCAAACCGGCCAAACGTCGGGCCATGCGGCTCGCCGGTTGGGTGCTCGCCCGCCCGCGCGTGTTCCGCCTCGCAGGACGGGCAGCACGCTGGAGCATGCGCTTGCTCCCCCGCAAGCTGGTGTACAGCCGGCCGAACGTGTGGGGCCACGCCCGCGAGCTCCCCGACCCGCCCCGCCAGAGCTTTCGCGATTGGTACATCGCGAACCGCACCCGGCCGAGCCCCCGTCAGCCCGACCGCGTGGGCACTCCCAACTCCGACCCGTCGAGCACCGCCCACCCCGCTGCATTGCGCAGTTGAGACCCGGCGGACTCCACCGCTGCTGACCTCCTCGTCCAGCGTGAGGTAGAGCGCCGCACCGCCCCCTTGACGTAGCCATGTGCGGCGCATATATGTGTTGCACATGATCGGCTGCTCAAGGGGAGAGACGGCGCATGGGAATCGATCGAGACCGCGACCTCGAGCGGCATCTGCCGCTGCGGCCCGTTGAGTTTCACATCCTGCTCAGTCTCGCCGCCGGCGAGCGACATGGCTACGGGATCATCCAAGACATCCAGTCGCGTGGGGAGGCGCGAGTGCCGGATGTGGGCACGATGTACCGCGCGTTGGCGCGCATGGCGGAGGGCGGTTGGATCGCTGCGTCTGCCCGCCGGCCAGCGCCAGACGCGGCCGACGAACGTCGCAACTACTACCGCATAACGGCCGTGGGCCGGCGCGTCGCGAGAGCGGAGGCGCAGCGGCTCGAGTCGCTGACACGGGCCGCGCGAACCGGCGGTCTCCTCCCCAAGGCGGCGAAATGAGGGACGATCCGCTGGAGGCGTTGACGCGGGCGGCGCAGACCGGCGGCCTCCTTCCCAGGGTAGCGAAATGACGGATGACCAACGGCTGCTGTCCGTGTCGGAGCGCTGGTTCAGGCTTCTCCTGCGCTTCTACCCGGTCGACTTTCGGGACGAGATGGGGGAAGCGATGGTGGAAACGTATGGTGACCGGGCGCGTTCCGCGTTGAGGCGCGGTGGCGTCATGGCCCTGGCCGCCGTATGGGCACGCGCGGTCGCGGACTCGTTGCGCAACGGCCCGAGCGAGCGGGCGCGACGCGCGGTTTCGGCGCGGCGCGGCGGCCATTGGCGTCGGGACCTGGTCTTTGCCGTTCGCCGGCTGGTGCGCGCGCCCGCGTTTGTCGCCGCGAGTGTGGGCACGCTCACCATCGGGCTCGGTATGATCGCCGTCGTATACACGGCGGTTCAGAAAGTGCTGATCGAGCCGTTGCCGTACCCGAATCCCGATGATCTCTACTACGTCTGGCGAGACTACGGCCCGATCGTCGATCTGGAGCGAGGCGCGCTCGCCGGAACGGATGTCGTCGAGCTGCAGAGGCCCAGCGCCGTGATCGAGGACGTGGTGGCGCTGAAGCCGTATCTGGGTGGGATCTTCTCCTTGACGGAGACCAGTCAGCCGATCGAGATCGCGGCGACGAGGACGTCGCCCAACCTTTTCGAGATTCTCGGTGTGGAGCCGGTGCTGGGCCGGGGCTTCAGGCCCGACGAAGTGGGTCCCGGACGCCCGAACGTGATCGTGTTGACGCACGAGCTGTGGAATCGGTTCGGCGCCGATCCGGGGTTGGTCGGGCGAGAGGTGCGCATGAGCGGGCAGCCGTACACGGTGATTGGAGTGCTGCCGCCGGGTTTCCCGTTCGTCCGGAGCGACGCCGCCGGCGCTCCGCAGCGGGCCGAGGCCTACGCCACGTTCGATGTCGATCTCGCGGCCGAGAATCCGGAGAACGCGTCGTACTCGGTGCTGATTCGCGCGCGTCGCGGCGCATCGCCGCGGACGGTCGAGGCCGCGGTAACCGCCGTCGGCCGCGCGATCGATGCGCGGGACTTCAACGGCGAAGGCCTGGCGTTGTATCCGGCGGGCCTCAAGGCCGAGATCGTCTCGAGGGCTCGGCCAGCCCTTCTGGTCCTCGCCGCTGCCGGAGCATTGCTCGCGGCCATGCTGATGGTGAACCTCGCGGCGGTGTTGCTGGCCCGTGCAGCGCAACGCGAGCACGAGTTCGCCGTGTCGCGCGCCCTCGGCGCGAATGGCGTCGCGGTCGCGCGCGCAACGCTCTTCGAGGGCGGCCTGCTCGGGCTCG
>JBOHRM010001127.1:0-4876 GCA_050732715.1 Longimicrobiales bacterium | reverse complement strand
ACGGTCCGCAACGCAGCGCTGATCAAACCATCGCGGCCGCTCGCTGCCTCACGCGCAGCGGGCGGCCGCGCCGCGTCTTTGCGCGACATGCCCGTGACCCAGCGCGCTATGGGTCGTCTACGTCCCTGTCGCCATGCTTCCGCGTCCGCGTTCTTTGCCGCCCTTGCCCCTTGACAGCTCATGGTACTGAGTACGATGTTTGTCTCCGACGCTCGGCGTGTTGCGTACTACGAATTCGTCTGGCTGCCCTCGTTCGAGCGGTCCGCGGAGGGACTGCTGGCCGAGGAGGATCGCCGCAAGCTGGAGCTGCTTCTGATCGAGAACCCGGCGAGAGGTGCGACGGTTGCGGGCGCGGGCGGCGTTCGGAAGCTGAGGATCGCCGTGCCCGGCCGAGGGAAACGATTCGGCGCGCGCGTGATCTACTACTTCCGTTCGAGCAAAGCGCGGTTCTACATGATCGCGGTCTATGGGAAGGCGGCCAAGAAAGACCTTACCCCCGGCGACAAGGCGGCGATCTCGAAACTGGTTCGGGACATGGAAACCGGAGCGTGAGAATGGCTGAGAATCGTAGTGAGCTTGGCAAGCTGATCGAAGAGGGCTTGAAGGAGGCGATTGCGTTCGAACGCGGCGAGCTTCGTGCGCCCGTCACTCGCCGCCCGATCACAACGCGCGAGGCCGACGTTGCTCCACCGCCGGTGTATCGCGCGACGGACGTCCGTCGGATCCGAAAACGCATGCGCCTATCGCAGACTCTGTTCGCGAAGGCGCTGAATGTGAGCGGCGTGACGGTACAGGCGTGGGAGCAAGGCAAGCGCACGCCGGACGGCCCTTCCCTGCGTCTCCTCGAGCTCGCCAGCCGGACACCGAGCACGTTCATCGCTCTGCTCACCGGGCGTGACCGGACGCCGGCCCTGGTGCGTGAGGGCAAGAGACCCGCGTAGGGGTTGGCCGAGCGCGTCGCGGGTCCCCATCTTGGAGCGCGGATTCCAACACCGAACGGAGGTCGCCCGTATGCACCGCACCTGCCTTAGGACGCCGGCGGCGTTCTCAGCCGCCATCACGCTCGCTCTCGCCCTCGCGCTCGCACCGCGGCTCTCGGCGCAGGAGCCGTACTACCCTGGCCCGGGCGACGCGTGGGAGCGCCGCGCGCCGGAGCAGGTCGGGATGGACGCGGCCGCATTGGAGGAAGCGGTCTCGTACGCGCAGGCGAGCGAAGTGGAGAGTCCGCGTGATCTCGAGGAGAATCACTACCTCTCTTTCGGCCGCGAGCCGCTCGGCGAGCCGACCGGGCCGTTCAAGCCGCGCGGCGACGCGACGGGGATCATCGTGCGCCACGGCTACCTCGTGGCCGAGTGGGGCGAGCCGCGCCGCGTCGACATGACGTTCAGCGTCACCAAGAGTTTCTTATCTACAACAGTCGGTGTGGCTTACGACCGCGGTCTGATCCCGGACCTCGACGCGCCCGTGCGTGACGCCATGGCGCCGGTCGTGCTGGCGCCGTGGATCGCGGACGCGGCGGGCGCGCGCATGGTCGCGAACGGCGGCGGCGCGGGAACGGAACGGCTCGGCGACGTCGCACCCATCCTGCTCTTCGAGTCCGAGCACAACCGCAAGATCACCTGGGACCATCTGCTGCGGCAGACGAGCGACTGGGAGGGCACGCTTTGGGGCAAGCCCGACTGGGCGGACCGGCCGGCACGCGAGACGGCGACGTGGCGCACGCGCCCGCGCAACGAGCCCGGCAGCGTCTACGAGTACAACGATGTGCGCGTGAACCTGCTCGCGCTCGCGGCGCTGAACGTCTGGCGCCGCCCGCTCCCCGAGGTGCTCCGCGAAAACGTCATGGACCCGATCGGCGCCTCGCCTACCTGGCGCTGGCTTGGCTACGACAACTCGTGGGTGGTCATCGACGGCCAGCCGGTCCAATCGGTCAGCGGCGGCGGCCACTGGGGCGGCGGCATGTTCATCAGCGCGCGGGACCAAGCGCGGTTCGGGCTCCTGACCCTGCGCCGCGGCCGCTGGGGGGACCAGCAGATCCTCTCCGAGGCGTGGGTCGAGCGCGCGACCACGCCGACGACCGCGCAGCCGACCTACGGCTTCATGAACTGGTTCCTCAACACCGGCCGCGAGCCGCTGCCGAGCGCGCCGGAGTCCGCGTTCTTCCACCTCGGCGCGGGCACGAACATGGTCTACGTCGACCCCGTGAACGACGTCGTCATCGTCGCCCGCTGGATCGAGCGCGACGCCATGGACGGCATCGTGCAGCGCGTGCTGGCATCGATCCAGAACGTGGACGACGCCGAACCGTGATCCGCGCGTTGGACTCCCCAGTCGATGCGAATAGAACAGGCGCTTGCGCTGCGAGTGACGGAGACGGCGCTCAGCGTTTCAATGTCGAACCGGTCCGAGCGTGCGGTCGAGCCATTCGACCATGGCGGGGATGCGCTGTTCGGGAGGCACGAGGTGGCCGGCGCCTTCGACCAGGACGAGATCTTTGGGTTCGGTGAGCAGGTCCCAGAGCGGCCGTGCGCGGCTCTCCCAGCGGTGGTCCTCGTCGTTGCGTCCATTGAGGAGCAGCTTGGGTGCGCGGATGTAGGGTGCGAAGTTGATGTTGCTCGCCTCGGGCAGCGTGGGGTGCACCCGCTCGTCGATGCCGCCGCCGACCAGGACCACGGCATCGAACCGGTTGTCCACGGCAGCCCAAGGCAGTCGCGACCCGGCGCCCATGCTCACGCCGACGTACGCGATTGCGGTGGTATCGATCTCGGGACGTGTTTCGAGGTAGTCGAGCCCGATGCGCAATTCGGTGGCCTGGAGGACCATGAGATCGCGGAACGCGACCGAATTCGACTCGGGCATCCGGTACCCGGCGCCCCATTCGCGCTCGGTCATTCCTGACATGACGACGCTGAACGCGGCGCGGCCGGCGCGAATCAGTGGGGCGAGGACCCACTCGGTCTCGAAGGCGAGCGTGTTGCCGAGAAACGCGCCGGCGCCCGGCGTAACGATGAGTGTCTGGTAGGGTGGCTTCCCGGCGCGTGGCAGGTAGAGATAAGCGAGGATGCGGCTGCCGGCCGGTCCAGCCGGTCCGTTGAATGCGACCTTCTGCCGAACCCAGCCGGGCGTCTCGACCGTCTCGATCACTTCCGCGTCGAGCCGGAGAGGGTCGTAGCGATAGTAGTCCAAGAGCGTCTGGAACGTCTGCGCGTCGACCGGCTCATACACGGGCATCGGCGTATCGAGCTCAATGACGCCATCACCCTGCGCCATCGCATCAGCAACGACCCCACTCCCGGGCTCCCCCCGCTGAGGGGAGGAGTCCATGGAACCTGGCGCTCCGGGCTCGGCGAGCGTCGCGCAACGGAACCCCAGCGCGGGCGATGCGGTGAGCGGATCGATGGATCCGACCTGGCCGAACACGTAGATGGGGTCCTCCCAGGAGCCGCCGGCGAACATGCGTCCGCCGCCGGAGGTGTTGCTCACCCATTCCTTGGCGTTGCCGGCCATCCCGTGGGCTCCGTACGGGCTCATGCCGAAGGGGTGCGCGTCCACCGGCTCGGTTCCGGCGCTGCTGAAATTCGCGCGCAGTCGGAGACCGGCGCGCTGGGTGTGATAACCCCAGGGCATGATCCTGCCGTCGAACCGGGATATCAGCCCGGCCCGGGCGGCCTTCTCCCACTCGAAGAGCGTCGGCAGGCGCCGGCCGCGAAAGCGGCAATAGGCGGCCGCCTCGTACCACGTCACTCCCGTGACCGGATGGTCCGCGAGCTCACCGGCGTACAGCTGGCCCGTCCAGTTGCGGGGCGAGGGCAGGCCGGTCCTGTCGGTGAGGCCGGCGAGCACGTTCGGCGCATCGTCTCCGGCGTCGGCGACAAGGTCGTGCCAGTTCTCTGCGCTCGCGTATCCACCCGCTCGGACGAATTCGGCGAACTGCGCGTTCGTGACCTCGAAGCGATCGAGGAGAAACTCAGCTAGCTCGACGCGCTGCCCCTCCACGTCCTGGCTCACGAGCTGGTACGGCCCGCCGGGCACGAACACCATGTCGGGTGGCGCATGGCCCTCAGGCACGAGCTGGATGTGGAAGCGCAACTCGGTGTCCGAACCCTGCTCCTCCCATTCGCGCGTGGCGACGATGCGGTGGGGAAACAGCGACGCGGCGGGCATGACCCGCTCGAGTGCACTCGACGCGCTGCGCTCGGCGGGCGCGTAGCCGTCGCGCTCGACGCGGAGGATATAGTCGCCGCGCGGCACGCGAGCGCTGTCGAGCGGCGTCGTCCCGAGCACTCGCCAATCGAGCGTGTCGCCGATCGCGGCGCGCTCCGGCGCGTACCGGACCGCGAGCACACGGGCGCCGGCCGGTTCGGTGGTCACGGAGATCCAGTCGGCGATCTGGTACCAGACGTGGTGAGGCAGCGCGTCCGCCGCCGGCCCCTCCTGTTCCGCCTCCACCGCGAGCGCGAACGCTTCGACGAAACGGCCCTGCGCGGCGAGGCGTTCGACGCGCGTGGCGAGCGGCTCTGCCGCCGCCGGGGTCGGCCCGAGCGCACGCAGCGCGAAGAAACCCGCGGCGAACGCCAGGACCACAGCGCCAAGCGACGCCGTGACCGAAAGCGTAGGGTGGTCCCGCACGAATCCGGTCACACCGCCGATCGCGGTTGCGGGCGCCGACGCGCGCTCGAGCACGCGGAGCACATCGGCCGCGCCGGCCGGCCGCGCGTCACGGTCGTACGCGAGCAGGCGGAGCACCAGCGCGTCGATCGAGCCGGGGACGCCGGGCCGCAGCGTGGACGGCGGCGCCACGCCTCCGCCGGGTTCCGCGGCCGCCGCGGGCCGCCGGCCGGTCAGCATCTCGTACAGGATGACGCCGAGCGACCAT
>JBOHRM010001126.1:0-1569 GCA_050732715.1 Longimicrobiales bacterium | reverse complement strand
CCCGGACAACGTGCGGAACTTCTTCGAGACGGGGAGGAACCTCTCCAACAACATCGCGCTCGCGGGCCGGAACGCGAGCACGAACTACCGCGTGTCGCTCACCAACGTTCAGCAGGAGGGCATCTTTCCGAACACGAGCTCCGATAGGGTAGACCTGCAGGCGCAGGTGGGTGCCGATGCGACCGAGCGACTTCGCCTGGAGGCCAGAATGACGTTTGTCGACTACGTCGCTCGCAACATGCCCGACGTCGGGTACGCGTTCCCAGACAATCCGGTCCAGTCGATGTTCACGTTCTTCGGGCGGCAGCTCCGGATGGACAAGCTTCGAGACTATAAGAGTCCGGACGGCTCGCCCCGCAACTGGAACACGCTGTTCTTCGACAATCCGTACTGGGTGCAGTACGAGAACACGAAGCGGCAGGAACGCGACCGGATTCTCGGAGGACTGAGTCTGAACTACGAGCTGTCCCAACGGTCCGGCATCAGCGCGCTGGCCGGCATCGACCGATACAGCGAAACGAGGAACGAGCGCCGGCCGTGCTGGAAGATATCCCGCTCCGGCTCCCCTATCCTACCCTCGAGAAATCACTGAACCAGTCCAACTACAGCGAGGCCGTGTCCCGCCAGGGAGCGGACGAGCTGCTCACCCACGTCTGGTGGGACGTGAAATAGGATCGGGCAAACGCTGAGCCGGAGCGGCGGGAGCCGCGCCCTCGAGTAGGACCCCACGCCGTGCACGGCCATACCGACAGGCGGGCGCGAGTTTCGAATTGACGCCGGTCGATCGAGACACCTTCCACTTCGTCGCCCCGATCGTCCTCGCTGTCGAACGAGCGCATGCGCGGGGGGACCCCCGCGGCGCTTGACGTGTCTCCATACTCCACTATGTTGTCAGGAAGGCCTTTTTTTCAAGAGGTACTTTGTAGTGCGAAGTCACTCCGACTCCGACTCCGCCTCGCCATGGCGGGATCCCGAACAACCGGAGCTGGCGTCATCCGATAATTCCGAGCGAATAGTCGGAGACGCCGACCGGCGCGCTGCGCTACGAGTCGATCTACGAGCCGAGCGTGAGCGCCGGGACCGATTCCACGTCGCGATCAATATGGATGGGAACGGCCGCTGGGCACTCATACGCGGACGACCGAGGGAGGCGGGCCATGTCGCCGGAGCGGCGGCGGTCCGACGAACTGTGGAGTCCGCGCCGGAGCTGGGGATCACGACGCTCACGCTCTACGCTTTCTCCTCGGACAATTGGCGCCGTCCGCGTGAGGAAGTGGATCACCTGATGCTTCTGTTTCAGAAGTACCTGGACTCGGAGCGCGCCCGCCTGACGGACGGTGGTGTGCGGTTGAGCGTAATCGGGCGCCGGGACCGGATCCCCGGTTCTCTCAGACGCAAGATCACGAACGTCGAGGAGCGCACGAGCGGAGGGACCTCGCTCCACCTCCGGGTCGCGATCGACTATTCGGCTCGCCAGGCACTGTTGGCGGCGGCCGGCCGTGTCGCCGAAGGGATACCGCCGACCCGCCAGGCCTTCGAGCAATCCTTGTTTGAGGCCATCCACGCACC
>JBOHRM010001125.1:0-3881 GCA_050732715.1 Longimicrobiales bacterium | reverse complement strand
CGACACCGCGGACGTGCTGACGCTGACCGTCCTGCCGCCCGCGGACCGGTACTCCGGGGATCGCCTCGTCGCGTACTTCAACGAGGTCGAGCGGCGACTCGCCGCACTGCCCCGCGTCGACGCCGTCGGCGGCATCCAGGCTCTTCCCTTCTCGCTCGGCCGCTGGGACTTCCCCTACCTCGCCGAGGGCCAACCGCCGCTCACCGATGCGCCGTTGCCTATCGCGAGTTTCCGCATGACTACACCCGGCTATCCGCAGACCGTCCGTCAGCCGCTGCGCCGCGGACGCGGCTTCACTACCGCGGACCGGGCCGGTTCCCAGCGCGTCATGTTGATCAACGAGCGCATGGCTCGCGAGCTCTGGCCGGGAGAGGACGCGATCGGGCGCGAGGTCCGCATTCTCGGCAGCATGTCGTACCAGGTCGTCGGCGTCGTCGGTGACGTCCGGCAATACGGGCTCGAACGCGAAGCCACGCCGGAGATGTACGTTCCAGCGGTCCAGTGGACGCTCGACGGCGCACTCCCCGGCGGGGTGCCGATGGTCTTCTTAATACGCAGTTCGAACGCGACCTCACTCGCGCCGGCGGCCCGCGCCGCCCTGACCGGGATCGATCGCAACGTTCCGATCCTCGACGTACGCCCGCTGGATGAAGTGCTCGGCGACTCGCTCGCCGGCCGCCGCTTCGTCGTGCTCGTCATCACATCATTCGGCGTGATCGCATTGCTGCTCGGCGCCGCCGGTGTCTACGGCGTCATGTCACACGTGGTCGGTGCGCGCCTGCCCGATTTCGGCATCCGTCTCGCGCTCGGCGCCGGACGCCGCGAGATCCTGCGAGAGGCGCTCGCTTCGGGGCTCGCACCATCACTCGTCGGCCTCGCCCTCGGACTGGTGAGCTCGATCATGCTGGCCGACACGATGCGCGGGTTGCTGTTCGCCATCCCGCCGTTGCACGTCCCGACCTACGTCGGCGCGGCGGCCGTGCTGCTCGCCGTCGCGACCGTCGCGAGCTGGATCCCCGCGTGGCGCGCGGCGAGAACCGATCCGCTCTCCGTTCTGAGGGCCGAGTAACCGGCCCCGGTAACGCGCAGCAACGGGAGCGAACGGATCAGTCCACGAGGTTGATGCGGAAGACGGCGAGGCGCGTGACGTCGAACTCGTCGGTCTCAGCGGCGGCGATGCGGCCATCGGGCAGGAAGAGGATCGGGAACGGCGAGCCGGGTGGCAGCGTGCCGGCGTAGTTGCCGGCGGGAGTGAAGAGGTCGATCGCTTTGGGATCGCCGCGGGCGGCGCCGTGCTCGACCCAGAGCCAGCCGTCAGGCGAGAGTGCGACGCGCGCGATCGCGGGGATGGTCGAGGCGAAGTCGCGTACGCGCGCGACCTCGCGGGGCCCGCAGCGGAGGACGCCTCCCTCGACGCGGACCTGCATCGCTTCGCCGATCTCTTGGATGGCGAGCTGCTCCGTGGCCGGGAGGGGTTCGCGATCGCGACGGATGCGGCGAATGAGGCGCGCGCCGTCGTAGAGCTCGACGTCGTACGCGGCGCCGAGTGCCGCGGCGACGTGCACGGAGTTGGCGGCCCAGCGCATAGTGGGTGCGAAGATCGGCGGCATGCCGCTGATCCTCATACCGCAGCTCGGGAAATGGACGGGCTTCATCTCGTTTGGAGGCTGAACGACGAGCGTTGCGGTGTCTGCGCCGTCCGAGCGTACGTCCACGCGCAGCAGCGCGTCCGACACTTTGTCATCGGACGTGATGCGCTGCACGGGGAAGATGAACGCGTCGCCGATTGTAGCGACTGTGCCGCCGCGGTATTCGGGCGGCGTAGGCTGGATTGGCAACGGCTCGCCATCGGGCGCGAACCAGACGACGCCTCGCTTCGAGACGTCGAGTACGCCGGCCGTGCCGTCCGGCTTGACGATCAGCGCGAAACCGAGGCCGATCTCGCCGGGCCCTTCACCGGACCGGCCCATGGATCGCAGGAAGCGGCCCCGTGAGTCGAATGCGATGATGCGGCCGCCTTCGCGGTCGAACACATAGATGTTGCTCTCCGCGTCCGCGCCGATCGTGCCGGCGGATACATTGAAGAAAGACTGCTGCGGGTCCGTCTCGCTTCCGCCGAGCCGGAACTCTTCCGTGAGCTCGGCTGGGAGCAGGTGGTCCGGGCCGTTGTAACTGACGATCTCGATGCCGGCCGAATCCGTCAGCACGCTCCGGCCGCCGCCGGCATCGCCGCACGCAGCCACGGCCGCGATGGCAGGAAACGCCGCGCAATGCGCGAAGAAGCGAAACGCCGAGTCATTCCGCTGCATGAGCCGATGTCCCGCCTCGGTCTCGAATATCACGACCCCTCCTGGGATGTCACGCGTTGACGGTAGCCTTTACGAGGCCGGTACGGGAACACCCACGCACACACGCGTGCCCTTGCCGGGCCCGGTGTCGAACTCGGCGGTGCCCTGCATGGTGCGGACGCGCTCGGTGATGCTGATCAGGCCGAGGCCCGCCGATCGATTCGCGTCTTCGACCTGGAAGCCTACGCCGGAGTCCGAGACGGTGAGCTCGAGCGTGTCGCCCATGCGCCGCAGCTCGACGCGCGCCGCGGGAGCCCGAGCGTGCTTGACCACATTGATCAGCGCCTCCTGAGCCACATGGAACAGACCGACCGCAACCTCGCCGCGGACCTCCGCGACATCGGCATCGAGCGTGATGTCGAGCTCGTGACGACGTCCCAGCTCGTGGCAGTGCGAGGTCAACGCCGCCACGAGTCCGGAATGCTGCAATACGACGGGGTGCAGCTCGTGCGACAGGTCGCGCACGGTCTCGATCACCTGTTCGATGACCGCGTGGACATGCCGCACTTCGTCGCTGAGCGGCTCCGCCACGGCGTGCCGCAGTGCGCTCAACGCGATCGACACGCTCGCGAGCTGCTGGTTGATGCCATCATGCAGCTCGCGGGCGATGCGCGCGCGTTCGGCCTCCTTCGCGGTCATCAGGCTGACCGCGAGCTGCTGCACGTGCTCATAGCTCGTCCGCAGCGCCGCCTCGGCCTCCTTCTGGCGAGTCACATCGAACATCACCCCGTGGATCCGTGCCGGCCGGTCATTGGTCAGACTCACGAGGTCACGCAACCACACCACCCGGCCATCCGCCCCGATCATACGGTACTCGAAATCATGGGGTCTGCCGGCATCGATCTCGCTCAGGCAGAAGCGGACCGCCGCGGCGCGGTCGTCGGGGTGCAGGTGGTCGACCCAGAAGCTCGGGCCGTACCATTCCTCGAGAGGGTAGCCGAGCAAACGTTCCGCCTGGCGGCTCACGAAGCTGAACTGCAGCGAGCCCGGCATGGCTTCCCAGACGATGCCATCGATCGAGTGAATCAGCCACTCGAGGTCACGTGGATGACGCTCGACGTTCGCGCCCTCGCGTCGGGGTGCGGCGGCGGCGGGCTCGGTGGATTGGGGTTTCATCGGCTCCACCCAATTGAAAGGTGCTTCGAGTCGTTGAAACACGTACGAACCAACGGGCACCACGGCGCTCTGGCTCGACGGTGCCCGTCGAGTGAAGTTCGAGGGGTTTTGCCGCCTCGCGCAAGGGTCCCGAGTCGTTGTGACCTCGGTCGGTCGCGGCTCTGCCCCGCGAACGACGCGTCTACGATGCTCAACCGGCGTGTACCACCATCAGTCGGACGATCCGCCACGTATCGCCGATCTGCCGCCAGTGCGTGGTGCTGGTACGTCGAGTATCATCCGGCCGGGCCGGGCCGATCGAAAGACCTTCGAGGACGGTTCCCGGGCCCGTCGAAACGGCGGCGGGCGAGGCCGCGTAGGGTGGCGTATCGCCCTTGCCGTGACCGATTCGACTCATCAGCGAGTGAGGACCGTCAT
>JBOHRM010001124.1:0-3031 GCA_050732715.1 Longimicrobiales bacterium | reverse complement strand
GGACGCGGTCGATCGAGTCGCGGCGGGAGGAGTTGGCGCGCGCGGTCTCGCGCGAGGTCGGCAAGCCGATCGCGGAGGCGCGTGGCGAGGTTGGGCGGTGCGAAGTGATCCTGCGTTACTACGCGGGTGAGGCGGTGCGTGCGATCGGTGAAGTGATCCCCGCGCAGTCGGGGCGCATGCTCCAGTACACGCTGCGCGAACCGGTGGGTGTGGTCGGTCTGATCACGCCATGGAACTTCCCCGCGGCGATCCCGATGTGGAAGGCGGCACCGGCGCTGGCGTTCGGCAACGCCGTGGTCTTGAAGCCGGCCGAGGTCGCGTCCGGTGTGGCGGTGCTGCTCGCGGAGACGGCGGAGACGGCGGGGTTGCCGGCGGGCGTTTTCAACATCGTGCTGGGCAAGGGTTCGGTGGTGGGTGAAGCGCTGTTGCACGCGCCGGGGCTCGGTGCGGTCAGTTTCACGGGCTCGAGGTCGGCCGGCGCGCGGGTCGCGGAGATTTGTGCGGGCCGGAATCTCCGGTTCCAGACGGAGATGGGTGGCAAGAACGTGGTCATCGTGCTCCCGGACGCGGATCTCGACCAGGCCGCGACGCTGACCGCGGCGGGTGCGATGCGCTACGCGGGTCAGAAGTGCACGGCGACGAGCCGCGCGGTCGTCGCGCGCGCGGTGCGAGAGCCGTCCATTCGGAAGTTGCGCGAACAGGTCGACGCGTTGCCGCTGGGTCCGGTCGACGATGATGCCGCCGCGATCGGCCCGCTGATCAGCGCGGAGGCGAGGTCATCCGTGATGGGTGCGCTCGCCGGCAACGGCGGCCGCGCGTTGCACGGCGGCACGGTGCCGTCGGACGCGCGCTTCGAGCACGGCAACTACATGACGCCCGCGATCGTCGAGGACGTCGAACCGGACTCGAAGCTGGCGCAGGACGAGCTGTTCGGCCCGGTGCTCGCCATCCTCGATGCGCCCGATGTCGATGAAGCGATCTCGCTCGCGAACCGCACGGAGTACGGCCTGAGCGCATCGTTGTTCACCCGTGACCTCGGCGCGGCGCTCGACTACGTGCAGCGCATCGAGACGGGCCTCGTCCGCGTGAACGGTGACACGACCGGGGTCGACCCGCACGCGCCGTTCGGCGGGATGAAGGCCTCGAGCTCGGGCACGCGTGAGCAGGGTCCCGCGGCGCGCGAGTTCTACACCGAGATCAAGACCGTTCAGATCGCGGGTTAGCGCTCGGAACGCGGTCGCGAATCCACCAGTCGTTCAGTTATCCTCTTGTCGAGTGTTCAAACCAGCCCGAGCCTTGGCGCCGCGGCGGGTGTAGAGGGCGACCTGTTCCCCGAACGGATCCGCGTGATCGACTCGCACACGGAGGGCGAGCCGACGCGCGTAGTGCTGGGTGGTTGGCCGCAGCCTCCCGGTGGCACGATGGTGGAGCGGCGCGCGCACGTGATCCGGCACCAGGATCATCTGCGCCGCGCCGTGGTCTGTGAACCGCGCGGCCACGCGGCGGTGGTCGGTGCGTTGATCACTCCTCCCGAGCGGGCCGGCTCCGCCGCTGGCGTGATCTTCTTCAACAACGTCGGCTGCCTGAACATGTGCGGCCACGGACTGATCGGCGTGGTCCGTACGCTCGCGTATCTCGGCCGGCTGGGCCCCGACAACGAGCCGGCGGTCCACATCGACACGCCGGCCGGCCTCACCAGCGCCGGGCTGCACGACGACGGCTCGGTCACGATCCGCAACGTGCCGGCATACTGTCATGCGCTCGATCTCGCCGTCGACGTGCCGGATCTCGGCCGGGTGGTCGGCGACGTCGCCTGGGGAGGCAACTGGTTCTTCATCACGGCGCTGCCCGGTCTCGCTATCGAGCCCGGCAACGTGTCGGAGCTGCTCGGCGTCACCCGGCGGATCCGGCGCGCGTTGCGTGAGCAGGGCGTGCGCGGCCGCGACGGTGAGGAGATCGACCACGTCGAGTTGACCGGGCCGCCGCGCCGAGCGGACGCGGATGCAAGCAACTTCGTGCTGTGTCCGGGCGGCGAGTACGATCGTTCGCCGTGCGGGACGGGCACCTCCGCGAAGATGGCGGCGCTGCACGCGCGCGGGCGGCTCGAGCCTGGACGCGAGTGGCGGCAGGAGAGCGTGACCGGCGGGCGGTTCGTCGGCCGACTCGAGCGCGAGCGTGGTGAGCTGATCCCATTCATTCGAGGGCACGCGTTCATCACCTCCGAGGCCACGCTCCGGTTCGATGCATGCGACCCCCTGCGCGCGGGGTTCGGCGCGTCCTGATGACCGGTCGGCGTGTTCTCCCTCTCCTGGCGAGGGAGGTTCGGGGTGGGGCCGCTCGTGGAGCGCATGACCGGTCGGCCTGACGTTGCGATCGTCGGCGCCGGCGTGGTCGGCGCTGCGTGCGCCTATGCGCTCGCGCGCGAGGGTCTGTCCGTCGACGTGTTCGACACCGGCTTCAGCGGCGGCGGCAGCACCGCGGCCGGCATGGGCCACATCGTCGTGATGGACGATTCCGACCCGCAGCTCGCGCTCACCTCGTGGTCGCGGACGCTGCTCGACGAGTGCATCGATGAGCTGCCCGAGTCGTGCGAGTACACTCGCTGCGGCACGCTGTGGCTTGCCCGTGACGAAACCGAGCTCGAGGCTGCGCGCGTCAAGCGGGATCGGTATCTCGCACTTGGCATCCGTGCCGAGCTGCTCGATGCCGATCAGCTCGCCGACGCCGAGCCCGAGCTCGCCCGAGCGTTCACCGGCGCGCTGCGCGTCCCTGACGACGGCGTGTTGTATCCGCCCGCGCTTGCCTGGTGGCTGCTCGGGCGCGCGATGTCTCATGGCGCGCGCGTTGCCGAGCACAGCGCGGTCGACTCGGTCGGGAAGGGAAGCCTCATCAGCCGCGGCCTGCGTATGGACGTCGGGCTCGTGGTCAACGCCGCGGGCGCCGCTGCGCCCGCGCTCACGCCCGGGCTGCCGATCATGCCGCGAAAGGGCCATCTCGCGATCACGGATCGCTACCCCGAGCTGTGCCGCCA
>JBOHRM010001123.1:0-3441 GCA_050732715.1 Longimicrobiales bacterium | reverse complement strand
GCACCGCACCGGCCGCCGCCGGGCTTCGCCACGTCGCCGCCCGGTTCCAGCTCGAAAACGGCGGCGCCGTGCTGTACGACGACGCGCGCCGCTTCGGCCGCATCGACCTCCTCGATGCAGACGCCTGGGCCCGCCGAACCGCCGAGCTCGGCGTCGAGCCGCTCTCCGACGAGTTCACCGCCGAGCGCCTGTTCCAGCTGACGCGCGGCTCGAAGACGCCGCTGCGCAGCTGGCTCCTCGATCAGAAACGCATCGCCGGCGTCGGCAACATCTACGCGAACGAGGCGCTCTTCCGAGCGCGCGTCCGCCCCACGCGGCGCGCCCGCCGCCTCACCCGCAACGAGGCCGCCGCGCTCCGCAAAGGCATCCGCGACGTGCTGAACGACGCGATCAAGGCAAGAGGCACCACGTTCAGCGACTACCGCGACGGCAACGGCGACGCCGGCGCCTTCCAGCCGCGGCTCCGCGTCTACGGCCGCGAAGGCGAGCCCTGCCGCCGCTGCCGCACGCCGATCCGCCGCGTCGTCATCAGCAACCGCTCCGCCTTCTACTGCCCGAGGTGCCAGAAATGAGCCAGTCAGCGATTCGAGTTACTTGAGACCGACGCTACCTGGAATCCCGTAACGGGCGGACACACCAGAGGCTCAACGCGCACCATTTGCTCGACGCGGCACCAACAATTGACACCGCGTGGTCGACGGACTACGCGTGCCGCGGGCGACCCAGGACCTCGGCTGCACCCACCACCGGCGAAGCATCAATGCCGAGCGGCTGAACCGCTTCCGGATTTAGTGTCAGCGTCGTCAGGTCCCACACGGCATAAGAGTACCACGCGGGGTCGTAGTACGACCACCAGCGCACGCCGCCCCATTTTCCCTGTTCGTAGATCGCCAGCGCCCACTTCTGCGTCACCGCACGCTCACGCGTGACGACCTGTGACGGACGAAGCCCGAGCGAAGTGAGTGAAGCCGCGTCATCGAGGTCGAAAATCGCGACATCGTCGGCGACCTCGTACGTCGCGACCGCTCGCTTGCTTCCCGGAAGATCGGGTCGCACAAACATCTGTGCGGTCCATGACTTCAGCGTCCCGAATGCTTCGGCGACCGCACCGACTGGCGAATCCGACAGATAGAGCGCGCCATACCGCGTCGGGTTGTCCACACGTCCCGCGCCGCTCGGCGCCGGAAGATAGAGCGCATGCCCAGGCTCACCCTCGCCGGCAGAGGCCAGCCACGGGAATACGCGATACAGCCGCATTCTCAGGCGTACGCACCTTCTGCTTCGGCGTCAATCGCTTGAATCACCGCAGCCGCGCCTCGCTGCCGGATCACATCCAACGGAATCGCCCCGCCCAAGTGCGCATTCGCCGATTGCAGCCAGATCGCCGCAACCTCGGGGACCCAGAGCTGATGCAGTCGCACGATCACATAATCCAGGTCGAGCACAGCACGCTGGTTGCGCGCAGCGAGACCTTCAGCACCGCGACGCCAGCGCGATGGCTGAGAACGGCTGACCGCCAGCAGGTCCGCGACCTGGTTGCTCCCGAGAACAGAAATCAACCACTCCAGCCGCCTGCGCACCTCCGCACCCAATGACGGTGCGCGGCGCGCCGGCCGGCGAGTTCGCTTCCGCGCGACCGCCTTTATCCGAGCCATGTTCCGTACTCCATCCCTTGATGCCTGACGAGAACGCTCGCATCCATACCCAACATTAATCGTTGAGTCACTCTCGGTCAAGGCACGGCGAGCGGCCACGCGACCTTCTGATCCTCGCCGTTCTGGCGGAGGGCGAACTGCACGGCTACGCCATCATTAGGGCAGTCGAGGAACGTTCACAGGCGAAGCTTCTGCTGGATCCGGCGACCGTCAGCCCAATGACATTGACTGGTTAGTATAACCCTCTTATGTTGAAGCCGCACCGGCCCTAGCAAAGTTGCCATCCGGACTGGTGGAGCTCGACACCGCGGCGACGTGACACCGAGGCGATGATGACGGACATCGAAGCGAGAACGTTGTACGGCAGTCTCCGGCTGCTGCTGTTGCGCACGCTCGAGCACGGCGAGCAGCACGGGCTTGAGATCCGGCGGCACATCGAGGCGGCGGCGGGTGAAGCGCTGCGGATCGAGGAGGGCGCGCTGTACCCGGCGCTGCGGCGGATGGAGGCGGATGGTCTGGTCGCGTCGCGCTGGGCGGTATCGGACCAGCGCCGGCGAGCGCGCTATTACAAGCTGACGGCCAAGGGTCGGCGGCGGCTTGCGAGAGAGCGAGCGAGCTGGCACGAGCATGTCCGTGCGGTTGCGCGTGTGGTCCTCGAGCCCGGCGAAGCGCTATGAAATCGCGACGCAGCGCGCGCGGTCGCGATGATGACGGCCTGCGCGAGATTGACGAAGAACTGGGGCTCCACATCGAGGGTCGCACGCAGGAACTGATCGCGGCGGGTCTTTCGCCCGCGGACGCGCGCTGGCGTGCGCTCCAGGCGTTCGGCGACTTCGACGCGGTTCGCGGCGAGATGCGTCAGATCGAGGCGCGTGTCGCGTGGAGGCGACGCTCTGGCGCAGTGCTCGCGGAGTCGTGGCGCGATGTGCGCATCGGCGCGCGGCGGCTGCGGCGGAGTCCGGGTCACACGGTCGTTGCGACGCTCACGCTCGCGCTCGGCATCGGCGCATCGGTCGCGATGTTCACGGTATTGAACGCGGTGGTGCTGCGGCCGCTTCCCTACCCCGATTCGGACCGGCTAATACGCGTATGGCCCGCGACGGGCTACAACATCGCGATGTCGCGCGCCGTGGGCGAGTCGCTGCCATCGATCACATCTTACACAGGCATCGCTCACTGGAGTTTGACACTCGAGGGCGTCGGTGATGCGACGGCGTTGACCGCGGCCGTTGTCGATGTCGGCTACTTCGACGTATTTGGCGTGCAGCCGCTTCTCGGGCGTCGCTTCACCATCGAGGAGACGGATCCGGCGAGCTCCGGTGTCGTCCTTCTCAGCCACGAGCTCTGGCAGTCTCGGTTTGGCGGTAATCCCGACATCATCGGGCGACGCCTCCGTTTCAAGGGATACCAGCATGAGTCGAGAGAGGTCATCGGTGTGCTGCCGCCAGGACATCAGACGCAGGGCCAGGAGGCCGACGTCTGGATGCCGCTGCACTTGTGGGCCGGTCTCGACATCGCAACGGACAGCACCTGGTACGTGCAGGAGTTGGTCGCGCGGCTCGGCCCGGGCACGACGGTCGAGCAGGCGGATGCGGAAACGCGCGCCATCGCCGCGCGCCTAGGTGAGGACTATCCGGGCCTTTTCGAACCGGAGCGGATCGCCACGGCGTCCGCTGCCGGCCTACGCAGCGCAGTGGTCGGCGACGCCGCGGGCACGCTGTGGTTGTTACTCGCCGCGGTCGGGCTCGTGCTGCTCATCGCCTGCGTCAACGTCGCCAACCTGCTG
>JBOHRM010001122.1:0-3404 GCA_050732715.1 Longimicrobiales bacterium | reverse complement strand
GCTGTGAGTTGATCCTGTCGACGACAAGAAAGCGACCTTCGGGTAGTATCTCGAGGTCATCAAGTGACCCAATCGGTGCCGAATCTGGTTCCTCCAACGTAACTGTCCGCAACGCCTGGAACACGGCATCGGGATCCAGCATCGGAGGCGTGGCAGCGGCACGATTCGCCCCGTCCCCTCCGCATGCAGCCGAGCTAAATGCTAGGGCCACAATAACTAGTGGCCGGCCGTTGCCGCTCGCCGGAGAGTGCTCTCGGCCTCTATTCAATTTCATTGTTCAAAAGCCCCGTGGTTCATGCCTGAGAGAGCAGCCGGGCCCATTGAGCACGGCTGCTCTCTCTTCTCTCTCTGTGATGGCGTCTCCGGCCGTTAGTTGCTGTAGCACAGGGGTGCGGGCAGCGGCTCGGCCCCTGTGCCGGAGCGGTTGTCACGGCTGGGACGGTGTTTGGCGCTGCGCGCCGTGTCTGGCCTCGCAACCGCACGATATGCTCCTCGAACGGACGGTCGCAGATCGTCTGACCCACCGGTGCCGCAAAAAGGATAACACCATCCTGATCCACGAGGACTTTAAGCGAGCCAATATTCCTTAGGTCCACAGGCGCTGATACTCGCGATTGATCAATAACGACAGGTGTATCGATGCCATAAGCTGAGCGGAGGCTATGGCTAGCCACTCCGCATTCAATACAGGCGCGACGATCATGGAATCTAAAACGGGCCGGTAGCCGATGGACATGCAGATCATGTAAGAAACAGGTAAGAAATCTGTGGCGTTTGTGGACTCTTGTGAGGAGCTGCCGGAGAACCGGAAGCCTCGTATCTCCGCCCTGCTCCGCTTCGCGGTCGGCCGCAAACGTTCCGTTGACTACGCGAGTCGAGCGGTTCGGCGACGACCGGCGCACCACGATCGTGCCGGACGCGACCGAGCTCGAGGTCGAGGACCTCGTCGCCGAGGAGCAGGTCGTCATCACGCTCAGCCACGAGTCGTACCTCAAGCGCGTGCCGATCGCGCTCTACCGCCGCCGCGTCGCGCGCGGCCAGACGCTCGCGGGCATGGACCGCTACGAGACCGACTTCCTCGAGCATGTCTTCGTCGCGAGCACGACCGACACGCTCGTCTTCTTCACGGACCAGGGCCAGGCGTACACACTGCCCGTGCAGGATGTGCCCGAGGCCGGGCCGAGCAGCCGCGGCCGCGCGTTGCCGCAGATCCTGGCGTTGGAGGGACGTGCGCGCGTGGCCGCATTGATCGCGGTCAGCGAGTTCGCCGAATCGCGCACGCTCATCTTCCTCACCGCGAACGGCACCGTGAAGCGCACCACGCTCGACCAGTACGCGAACATCCGCGCGGGCGGCATCGCCGCGATCCGCATCGCCGACGGCGACCGGCTGCTCGACGTCCAGCTCTCGGAGGGCGGCAGCGACGTCGTCATCGTCACGCGCGACGGCCGCGCGATCCGGTTCCCCGAGCACGAGGTCCCGCTCGCCGGCCGCGTCACACAAGGCGTGCGCGGCGTGCAGCTGCGCGGTGATGACGCAGCGATCGGCATGGTCCTCGTCCGCCGCGAGGCGACGTTGTGCACCGTGACCGAACAAGCGTATGCGAAGCGCACACCGCTCGCCGAGTACCCGGTCCGCAAGCGTGGTGGCCTCGGCACGATCACGCTCGACGTGACCGACCGAACGGGCCCGCTGATCGCGGCGAAAGAGCTGCTCCCCGGTGACGCGGTGATGCTGATCACCGTGGCTGGCCGCGCGACGCGCATCGCTGCGGACGATGTGCCGGTGCAGGCGCGCGTCACTCAGGGCAAACGCATGCTCTCGCTCGAGCCACGCGACCACGTGGTCGAGGTCGCGCGTGTCGCGTACGCGCAGCGCAGTGTAGCGGCCGCCGACGGGGCGGCCGCGAGCGACGACGGCGCGGCGGACGGAGGCGAACGCTCCGGCCGGGCGCGGACGGCATCGCGATCTCGCACAAGCGGGCCGGGCGACGATCAACTCGACCTGATCGACTAAATATGTAGCGACAGACCGAATGAACAGAGCTTGCGCGCACCGCGAAGATTCGCGCCCAAATTGGGAGCGAGCTGAGCGCGAAGAGCCGATCGCCCGGATCGCGCCACATGATTAATATACATGGACGTATCACCCGTATATCGAGGTGACGACGCCGTTCGTCCGGTCCCCTCGCGATCGCGGTTGCCGCCGCAGCGTCGGGCACGGCCAGGCGGTCGTGCGGCTCGAACCTAGCCCGCACGTCCTCCGTAGGCGGCATCGCGGTGCGGGCCAGGGCCGTGACGATCAGCTTGGCCTGATCGACGCCCCCCAAACGACGTGCGGATGAACGAACGGGCGCGGCACGCTCCTAAAAACACGTCCGCAGGCCTGGTCAGTCTTCAACCCGACCTTCAACAAGATCACCGCGCACGTCATGCCGAGCCTTATTCTGGCGTATTCAGCTCATAAAGCGTGATCTGTCGAGGTTCCGGCGGCGCCGCAGTCTCGACGTAGAGCAATGAATCCGCGCTTAGGATCCTTCCACGGAGAACAACGTCTTCCACCACTTTGCTGCCATCGTGGTTGTAAACGTCAGATGCGTACGGATGTATTCGCAGCATCTCGGGTAGTTGCATGGTTGGATCGGCGTCATATTGCCCGTGGCTTACCACAATCATCGAGTCCAGGATATGGACCCCCGAGACTACGGCAAATGTGCCCAACCACGACGCAAGATTACGCCTGCCATGCTCACCGTTGAACGTCTCTGCCCGCGGAGCCACAATCGGACGCCATGACGCCGGCGGATCGCCCAGCATGGCGTGCTTTGCTAAACCTTCACCAACAAGACGGATCATTGGATATTCCACGCTATAGGCCAGGACGACGATGCTGTCGTCTACCGCAATATGGTCAACGGCAATCTGAGCAACGTACGGCATTTCGGCTGCATCTGGCAACGACGGGTGGACAACGCTCACGTCGCCGCTTTCACCAAGGTATCCGACATTGATTTCGAATCCCGTCAGCCCTCTGAAGCCGACGATGACCCGGTCGCCTTGAATTGCGACGTGCGTGCCAGCTCCTGGCACAGTTGCCAGAACCGTGTCGAATACGAGATTAGTGTTGAAGCGTGAGACACGCTGTGAGCCAAAGTCCATCGTGTACAATTCACCGTTGGGCCCTACCGCGGCGTCGACGAGATCCTCAAACTCACCCGGCCCCTTACCATAACGGCCGATTCGAGCCTGCAACCGGCCATCACGGTCATGTACGCGGAGCTGTGAGTTGATCCTGTCGACGACAAGAAAGCGACCTTCGGGTAGTATCTCGAGGTCATCAAGTGACCCAATCGGTGCCGAATCTGGTTCCTCCAACGTAACTGTCCGCAACGCCTGGAACACGGC
>JBOHRM010001121.1:0-1518 GCA_050732715.1 Longimicrobiales bacterium | reverse complement strand
GCCAGATCTGGTGCGAGCCCGCCATGGCAATGTAGACGACGCCATCATGGACCCGAACGTCCCACGGAGAGTTGAGCGCGACATCGCGGCCGCGCCCCGCTTGATCGAAGCGCCGCGCCTGCTCTCCGGTCCCCGCCACAGTACCGATCCGGCCGGCTTCCAGATCGACGGCCCGGATGGCGTGGTTCTCCGTGTCCGCGACGTAGAGGACGCCGCCGTCCAGTGTGAGCCCGTGCGGATGGTCGAACGTGGCCTCGGCAACGCCGCCGTCCTCGAACCCGGCCGTGCCGCGGCCGATCTGCGCCGTGACCTCGCCGCCCCGGCCGTCCTCGTCCAGGCGGATGACCAGCACGCGCTGGTGCGAGGTGTCCGAGAGGAAGAGCCTGCGCGACGCGCCGTCGGCCAGGACCTTGGCCGGATACGCGAGCGGCCGCGCCGGCTCCGTCGCCCGCTCCAGTGGAAAAGTTCGCGGCGCCCGGTCCAGCACGCCTTTCGCCTCGGCCTGGGTGATCACCCGCTCGAGCGCCGGTGCCAGCCGATCCGCCGTCACCTCGCCCGCCTGCTGGCTGACTACGCGGCCCGTCGGATCGACCACCGCGAGCGTC
This sequence comes from Longimicrobiales bacterium, assembly GCA_050732715.1. Classification (GTDB taxonomy): domain Bacteria; phylum Gemmatimonadota; class Gemmatimonadetes; order Longimicrobiales; family RSA9; genus JBOHRM01. The sequence goes on along the minus strand of JBOHRM010001121.1, from coordinate 913 downwards.
GGCCAGGCGTTCACCGCAAACGACCGCCAAACGCGGAACTGCCGGTCATTGACCACCGGGTGATCCAACCCGAGGCGAAGTACCGCCTGCCGGATGTTCTCCGTGACCCTCTCCGCAATGAACTTCCCCGCGTGCACGCCTACGACGACGAGCTCGGCCGCGAACCGCTCTTCCAGCTTCCGCAACTGCGGAAGTACGTGGAGACAGTTGATTCAGCCGTACGTCCAGAAGTCCAGCAGCACCACCTTGCCGCGCAGGTCGGATAGCGCGAGCGGCGCCCCTCCGGTGTTCAACCAGTCCAGCCCCGCCGGAAACTCCGGCGCTCGAACCGTCCCTGATGCCATGCTCGTGTCTCCTCCTTCTCGTGCTCCGGCTCCGGCCAATATACTGTACTTGGTGATTCTGGTGTGGCTGTTCTCCGGACCGGGTTGGCTGAGTGTGGATCATCTGCTCCTGTCGCGATTCGCTTCGCAACCATGCTGCTCCGGGCAGCACTGCCCCATTGAGTGCCTCTCGGACCGGATGTCAACGGGACCCTGGACGACATGATAAATCGTGATGCGATACTCATGATCGAGTACCCGGCGGGCGTCACCTGTGACGTCGTGAACATCAGGCTCGAGCGCTACCTCCACCGGACGCTCGAATGGTCATTCGCGCTCGAAGTCGCCGAACATCTCGAGTCCTGCGTGAGCTGCGCCGAGCGGCTCGGGTTGCTGCGTCTGACCCGCGTCGCGCGGGACCGGAGTCCAGATGATTGAGCCCCGCGTCGCGATCTTCCCTGAATCCACCTCGGCCCGCGTCGTGGCCTTCGCGGGTAGTCTACGTCGCGGGTCGTTCAATGGCGCACTGCTGCGCGCCGCGCAGGAGCTCGCGCCGAATCGGATGGAGATCGACATCATCGAGATCGGTG
>JBOHRM010001120.1:0-2164 GCA_050732715.1 Longimicrobiales bacterium | reverse complement strand
GAAATGGGGTGCGGGGGGTCGCCGGATCAAACCGCCCGTCCCGGCTAACAGCGACAACGATAAACACGATCACGGCCTCAAACATGTGACAACTATAGAGCCAACTTGTCACGGGTCCGAGGCCGCTTCTCTGCCTTTCCGTCCATCACGACCGCAAGCATCGTCTCGGGATCGGCTGCCGTGTAGCTGCGCTCGAACGTGCGCCGGTCCTTCCGGCCCGTGACGGCCTGGATGTCGGCCCACGGGAAATGCTTCCTCCGCGTACTCCAGAGCTGGCGGTAGGGATGCCAATCGCCGCCCTCGACCGGTAGGATGCCGGCGCGTTCCTCGGCCTTCTCAAGGAGATCATGGGCATGCCAACTGCTCCATGGCCTGCCCTTCCGCCGCGGCGACTCGAATAGGTAGACGTCGCCGATCGCGCCGCGCGCCCGCATGGCACGCTGGAGGACCAGCCGGCCGACCCGCCAATGGTACTCTCGCTACCGAAACGCCTGCGTCCATTCCTGCACCACGACCCCGCACTCGCCGGCGCCGTGCTCCGAATCCTATTGCGCGCCGTCCGCTCGACCTTGCGCGACACGAGCCCCGGCGCCCCTGCCGAAGCGTGCGTGGGATGGGGAGCGGGTGGCAGGGCGGATGCTTCGCTTCAGGTCACCACCCACGCACCCCTGCTGCGCCCACCGCCCACGCCCGCGACAGGTCGTTCAGGGTCGTTTGAATCGCCTATCCTTAGCCGGGCGTCAGCCGCGCGCCCGCCACGCTGCGATGATCGCCGCCTCGCGGTCCGGCGTGAGCACGAAGTTCGGCGCGGTGCGCCGTTCGGCGGGGACTGCCGAGGAGGCCCACCAGTCGAGCGTGTCGCGGACCGTGACGGCGAGGGGACGGTGGGTTAGACCGTGGGCCACGGCCTTGCTGTAATCGATGCGGGTGTGGCCGAGGCCGTTGCCGCGCGGCATGATCCACGGCACCATCGCGCGCACGCGATGCTCTGAGAGGAAGTCGTAGTCATCGATCCAGACCCAATCGACGTGTTCCATTGTGGAGGCGCGGATGCCGTGCACCATTTCGGCGATCGTGGCCTGCCGCGGGAACGGGCCAGCCGCATTGAACACGCCGCTCGCCTCGCCCTCGATGAGCCGAATCATCCACTCTGTGAGGTCGCGGACGTCCATGAACTGGACGGGATCGTCGTGCGTACCCGGCACCAGGACTTCGCCGCCGCGCGCGATGCGCACCGGCCAGTAGGGGAACCGGTCCGTCGTGTCGCCGGGGCCTACGATGTAGTTGGGCCGCACGACGATTGCGCGCTCGCCGAAGGCGCGCTGCACCTCGTGTTCGGACAGGGCCTTCATCACGCCGTAGCTCGGCTGCTCGCGCGGCGGGTCGCCTTCGGATGGTGGGGGATCGGCGAGGCGCGGCTGCACGTCCTCGGTGATGCCGATGGTCAGGTACGGATAGAACACACCGGTCGACGAGACGAACAGGTAGTGCCGCACGGAGTCGCGCAGCAGGTCCGCCGAGTCCCGCACCCAGACCGCGTTCTGCCCCGAGTTGTCGATCACCGCGTTCCACGTCCGCCCGCGCAGTGCGTCGAGCGGCCCGTCCCGGTCGCCTTCGAGGTGCTCGACACGGTCGAACAGCTCGGTGAACAGCGCCGGCTGCGTGCGGCCGCGGTTGAAGATGCTGACCGAGTGTCCTCGCTCGAGCGCGTACCGGACTTGGTGCGGGCCGAGGAAGCTCGTGCCTCCCAGGATCAGGAGGCGTAGCGTACGAGCGGCGCGCGGCTCGGCGACCGGCGTCGCTCCGGCGGCCCTGTCGAACCTACCCGCGAGAACGGCAGCCGTGACGGCTGCTGTCTCCTGCAAGAATCCGCGGCGGTCGAGGCTCATGGTCCTTCCTTTCAGTATGCCGTATCTCTGGACAGAGGTCAGGTCACGGAGAACGTGAGGACCGTTTTTACGTCGTGCGGCCCGTGCTCGAGCGCGGCGGGCCAGTCCGCGAGCGGGATGCGCCGCGTGATGAGCCGGTCCAGCCACGCCTGGTCGGCGCGCGCGAGGGCGGACGCCGCCTGCTCGTAATGGCGGCGGTTGGCGTTGACGGACCCGAAGACCACGTTGTTCTCGAGCACGAGCTCGCGGTTCAGCGCGCCCGTGTCCACCGGGAT
>JBOHRM010001119.1:0-2493 GCA_050732715.1 Longimicrobiales bacterium | reverse complement strand
CGCATGTGCCGAGCCTTGGCCACGACGGCGTCGCCACCGGCGACGGCGTTCTGCTCGATGAGGTGCGCGAGCGCCCGGGTCAGCGCATCGATGCGCTCGCCGAGCTCGCGCACGGTTGCGAGCGTTCCCTCGCTCGGTACGCCGAGCCCGCGAGCGCGCTCCGCAGCCGAGAGCAGCTCGTTGAGGTAGCGAACGGCGGCGGGCAGCACCATGGTGCCGGCGAGATCGGCCATGGTCTCGCCCTCGATGTTGATCGTCTTGAAGTAGTGGTCGTACGCGATCTCGGCGCGTGACTCGAGCTCGCGGTGGCTCAGGACGGCATACTTCTCGAAGAGCGCGCTGTTCTTTTCCGCGGTGAAGCGGTCGAGTGCATCGAGCGTCGTGCGCAGGTTGAGCAAAGCGCGCCTCTCGGCGTCCGCGTGCCAGTCGGGGTTGTAGTTGTCGCCGTTGAAGATGATGCGGCGGATCTGGGGGATCTCGCGGGCGATCAGGGCGCGCAGGGCGTCCTCGAGGCTCGTGCCGGTGGCGCAGTCGGCCTCGAGCCCGGTGCACAGCTCGTCGATCGCCTCGGCCACGATCGTGTTCAACACGGTCGCGACGAACGAGATCGACTGCGACGCGCCGACCGCGCGGAACTCGAACTTGTTGCCGGTGAACGCGAACGGCGACGTGCGGTTCCGGTCGCCCGCGTGCTTCGGCAGGGTAGGCAGCACGGGTGCGCCGAGGCCGAGCAACCCGCCTTGCTTGCTCGATGTCGCCGTGCCGGCGCGCTCGATCTGGTCGAAGATGTCTTGCAGCTGGTCACCGACAAACGCCGAGATGATCGCGGGTGGCGCCTCGTTCGCGCCGAGGCGGTGGTCGTTGCCGGCGTGCGCGATGGCGATACGAAGCAGGTCCTGATGCCGCTCGACCGCCCGTAGCACGGCAGTGCAAAAGAACAGGAACTCCATGTTGTCGTGCGGGTTGTCCCCCGGTTCGAGCAGATTCTGCCGGCTCGTGCCGAACGACCAATTCAGGTGCTTCCCGCTGCCGTTGATGCCGGCGAACGGCTTCTCATGCAGCAGCGCCACGAGACCGTACTGCCGTGCCATCCGTTGCAGCACCAGCATGGTCAGTTGCTGGTGATCCGCGCCGATGTTCGCGTTCTCGTAGATCGGCGCCATCTCGTACTGCCCGGGTGCGACCTCGTTGTGGCGCGTCTTTACCGGTACACCCAGGCGATACAGCTCGCGCTCGACCTCCATCATGCACGCCAGCACCCGATCCGGGATCGCACCGAAGTAGTGGTCCTCGAGCTCCTGCCCGCGCGGCGGTTTCGCGCCGAACAGTGTGCGGCCCGTGATCACGAGGTCGGGACGTCGATAGTAGAACTCCTGATCGACCAGGAAATACTCCTGCTCGGCCCCGACCGTCGCAAGCACGCGCGTCGGCTCGTCGCCGAACAGCTCCAATGCGCGCCGCGCCTGCACGTCCAGCGCGTGCATCGATCGAAGCAGCGGGATCTTCTGGTCGAGCGCCTCACCCGTCCACGAGGTGTACGCCGTGGGAATCGCCAGGTAACAACCACCCGGGCTCTCCATGATGAACGCCGGCGACGTCGGGTCCCACGCCGTGTAGCCTCGCGCCTCGAACGTCGCGCGCAACCCGCCCGACGGGAACGACGAAGCGTCCGGTTCGCCCTGCGTCAGGTCCTTGCCGCTGAACTGCGCAATCGCACCACCGCCCTCGTTCGGCGTGATGAACGAGTCGTGCTTCTCCGCCGTCAATCCCGTCAGCGGCTGAAACCAGTGCGTGAAATGCGTCGCGCCTCGCTCCCTCGCCCACTCCTTCATCGCGAGCGCGACCGCGTCCGCGAGCTCCGGATCCAGCTCCGTGCCCTGCTCGATCGTCGACAGAAGCGCCTGATACGTGGGCTTCGCCAGCCGCGCCCGCATCTCCGCCGGGCCGAACGTGTTCTCCCCGAAAATCTTCTCGATGTCCATGCTCGGGAGTGACCCCCCGTTCGCCCGCTCCGACCGCGGCGGTGGCGTCCACCCCTTGACCGCCGCCAGCGTGTCGAACCGTGATGTCGTGACGCCGCGCATATTCCTTTCCTGTTCGTTCCGGGTTCCGGGTTCCGGGTTCCGGGTTTTGCGAGCTTGCAAGGCGGTCCGCGGGGCGATTCACCGATTTCGCGCCGCTCAACCAACGCAGCCCTTAAGATAACCAGGTTGGAGCACAGCGCAACCTTAGCTTGTAAATCCCGTAGGCTGATGAATCGCGGAAGGTTAGGGCACCGCCGAGCATTCATTGATCGGCTCATCATTCCCGGTGCGCTTGTCCGAACCGTGACGGAAACCCGGAACCCGGAACCGGGAACCCGGAACTCGGAACCCGGAACCCTATCCGGATGCCGGGAACGTGATGCTGACCTCGGTGCCGGTCGGGTCGGCGTGGAACTCGACGGTGCCGGCGAGCTCGTCACGTACCAGGGCTTCGACGATGGAGCGGCCG
>JBOHRM010001118.1:0-4475 GCA_050732715.1 Longimicrobiales bacterium | reverse complement strand
GACCCGAGACGCACATCGTAGGTACTTTAAAAATCACCGGCTCGCATCGCATGGTTGCGAATCGGGTCATCCGGCCCTTCTCCGAGCACCACGGTCGTGAATCCAGGTGAAGTCGATCCGGCTCTCGAGCCCTGGCCGGAGCCCCGTGAACACGAGGTCGGGTCGTGACCCCCGCTCGAACGTCGCAGGAGATCGTGTACGCCAGTGGAACGGGAGCGGGAAGCTCGACGGAATCAACGACTCGACGGAGGGAATCCGCCGGCAGGAGCGCATCTTCGGCGATGTCCTCCGACCGAGTCATCTCCGTTTCGCACCTGATGAAGGCCTACGGGTCCACGGTTGCCGTCGAAGACGTCTCGTTCGACGTCCGCGAGGGTGAGATCTTCGGCCTGATCGGGCCGAACGGAGCGGGGAAGACGACCACGATGGAGTGCGTGCAGGGCCTGCGGAAGTGGGACCGGGGCGCGATCTCGGTCCTGGGTCTCGATCCGCGGCGAGATGCGTCGACGCTTCGAAAGCGGATCGGCGCCCAACACCAGGAAGCGCAGCTCCAGAAGAGGATCAAGGTCTGGGAGGCCGTCGATCTATGGTCGAGCTTGTATCCACGGGTGGTCGACACGGAAGAGCTACTGGTTCGGCTCGGTCTCGAAGCGAAGCGAAACGCCCGGTTCATGACGCTGTCGGGAGGCCAGAAGCAGAGGCTCTTCATTGCACTGGCGCTGATTCACGATCCCGACGTGGTGTTCCTGGATGAGCTGACGACCGGATTGGATCCGCAGGCGCGCCGCGCCATCTGGGAGCTCGTCAAGGACATCCGAGGCCGCGGCAAGACGGTCTTCCTGACCACGCATCTGATGGAGGAGGCCGAACGCCTCTGCGACCGCGTCGGCATCATCGAGAACGGCCGACTCATCGAGACGGGGGCACCGACGGAGCTGGTCGAGAGACACTGTCCGGAGCGGAGCGTGGTGTTCACGAGCGACGGCAACGCCATCGCCGAGCGGTTGAGCGAGCGGGTCGCGGTTCGGTCGGCCGCGAGCGACGGGTCCACGCACACGCTTCGCGGCGAGGGCGACGGTTTCGTCACCGACGTCATCCACGGCATCGCCCGTGAAGGCATTCAGGTCACGGGCTTCAGAACGCAGATGCCGACGCTGGAGGATGTCTTCCTGAAGCTCACCGGGCACGGAATCAGGGACTGAAGCCGATGCTCGACGGTTTCTGGAAGCTGACCTGGGTCGAGACCAAGGTGTTCATGAGGGAACCGATGGGCGTCATAGCGACGCTCGGCATGCCCGTGGCCATCTTCATCGTGCTCGGCCGGTCCGTGGGTGCCGGTCCGAGCGACGTGGCCTCAGAGCCGGCTCCATTCAACGTGCCGATACTCGCCGCTTTGCTCATCGCCGTGAGCGCCGTGATCTCGCTCGTCGCGATCATCTCGATCTATCGTGAGGGAGGGATCCTCAAGCGCCTGCGCGCCACGCCGCTCTCCCCCGTGACGATCCTGGGCGCCCACGTCTTCGTCAAGCTGGTCTTCACCGTCATCGGCCTCGGGCTCCTGGTCTTGGCAGGTCTCGAAATCATGCCCGGCGCAATCGATGTGAACGTGCCCAGCTTCACGGCGGCACTGCTCCTGAGCACGTTGAGCATTCTCTCGCTCGGCTTCGTGGTCGCCGGCGTCGTTCCCACCGCCCGGTTCGCACAGCCGATCACCGCGGCGCTGCTCTATCCCATGATCGCTGTTTCCGGATTGTTCTTCCCCATCGAGGTGCTTTCTCGTCCGATCCAGCTGGTCGCGCTCGGACTTCCCACCACGCACGCAGTCTCCCTCATGCAGGGGATATGGGACGGTTCGGGCTGGGACCCAGGGAACGTGGTGGCGCTCGTCCTGATCTTCTGCGTCTGCACCGCCCTTTCAACCAAGATGTTTCGCTGGGAATAAACATCCCGATGTCAGGGAACGGTGGGTGTGCTAGCACGGTGCCCCGTTATCAGGTCCCCATCAAACCAACGCCCACCGAATACGCATCACACCGTCCCTACTCGCAACGCATCAGCGTATCGCCGACGAGCGCCTTGACAGGATATATAAAGAACGTCAATATATAGGGCATCTTTATTCAGGGAGCCGGTGGTAGGCTGAGTCACCGATCGGGACGTCAACGCAAGGCCTCGCGCCGAGGAGATCGGGAGACATGAGGGCAAGGCTGAGGGACATCGGGACGCAGTACACGGAGGTCGGTCAATGGCAGCGGCGTGGCAGCCGCGGTCGGTGGTGCATCGCCGGAACACTCCTTTTCGCGGCATGTAGTGCGAGCGGCCTGGAGGAGGGGGAGGAGCGAGTGATTGTCTCGTCGGAGGCCGTGCACGTGGTCGGCACCTCGGAGGTGATCGCTCGTGTCGCCGACCTGCAGCCCATGGCCGACGGTCGCGTTTGGGTGCTGAACTCCACGGCGCCGCTCTTCGTCGTCTTTGGGCCGGACGGCGTGGTGGAGCACGAGTTCGGCCAGTCCGGCGGCGGACCGGCGGAGTTCGGTGCTCCCGTGGCGTTCGTGGACGGTCCCGCCGGTGACGTTTGGACGTTCGATGTCACGCGGTATGCGCTGATTCGGCTGCCGGCCACCAAGCGCCGCGACCTACGTTTCCCGGCCGATTCGCTTCCCCGTGCAGCGCTCGTCTCGTTTGCCGGTGCCGGCCTGGGGCCGGCGCGTCCATGGCTGGAGTCCGGAAGCGGCGGCTTCCTGTTGGCACGTACGCGTCCGGGCGGCGGAGAGCCGTTCAGCGGACTGGGGTTCTGGAATGCGGACATCGTTCGCGTGCGTCCCGACTCGCCGGCGCCCGTGGTCGAGGTGCACACGCCGCTCGCAGACCTCTTGGGTGATCCGGCGTCGCGCTACGCGGGTGCGACGAAATTCCTGCCGTATCCGGTCTGGACGGTTTGCGCGGACGGCACTGTCGCCTTGTACGACCCGCTCGAAAACGAGCTGAGGCGTCTCGGCGCGAACGGGCGTGCCCTCACGTCGGTCGCGCTGCCTGAGGAGAGGCGGGTCGAGCTGACCTTCGATCGGCTGTTCGGGACCGTCCACCGCCACGCTCAGGAAAACTGGGCGCAGCTTCCGGACAGTGCGGATATGCGAAAGGAGTTCTCGCGAGCGTTCAGCGAATTGGAGAGCCAGTTCGCGAGCGTCTTCCCGGAGTATGCGAACCTGCATTGCACCCGGGATGGCACGCTCTGGATCCAGCCGTTCGACGCCGTCACCGGCGCGCTCGGACGGGGGTCAAACTGGCATCGGATTTCACGAGACGGTTCGCGCACACGGGTCACGTTTCCGGAGGCGTTCAGGCCGTTCCGCTTCGAGGCCGACAGGATATGGGGAACGGCCCAGGACTCACTCGGGGTTGCGTCCGTTGCCTGGATCGGAAACGACGCGCTGAGCCAGGGCGCGTCGGAGGGAGTCTCCGGGTCCATGCCTTGACGCCTCGGCGGTGCATCTCTATAGAGATCGTCGATAGATATGCACGCCACTGCTGCTCGACAACGATGGGCATGCGTGACCTGTGACGCGCGCGCGAGCGGCGATTCAGTGCCGGGCCAGCGCACGACCATCAGCCACGGAACCGAATGCCGCGCGCCACGACGCTCGAGGCCCAGGCTCTCGCGAGGACGGTCCACGAGCTGCTCGTGTTGGCCACGCTGCGCGACGGTGACAAGCACGGCTATCAGATCGCGCTGGACGTGGAGGAGCAAAGCGAGGGCGCGTTCGTGTTCCAGCATGGCACGCTCTACCCGATCCTTCACCGGCTGGAAGCCGACAAGCGGATCCGCGGCTGTTGGTCGGGTGCGCACGGCCAGCGCAGACGAAAGGTGTACGCACTGACGCGGTCGGGTCGCCAGCGGCTGGAGGCGGGGCGGGAGTCGTGCCGGGAGACGTTCCAGCGGTTGCTCGACTTCCTGGAGTGAGCCGATGACGGGGCGATTCGCACGGGTGCTGGACCGCGTGAACCGCGAGCTGGCGCTGCCGGAGCCTGAACGTTCGCGCATTCTCCAGGAGATGGCCTCCGACCTGGAGGACCTCTACGAGACCTATCGCGAGCGCGGCATGAGTGAGGCGGAGGCCGTGCGGCAGGCCGAGGCCGCGCTGGCGGCGTCAGCGGACACGCTGGCGGAGCTGATCCGGATCCACACATCGCTTCATCGCCGCCTACTCGAACGGTACGCCGAGCGGGGTCGTCACGGCGCCGAGAAGCTGCTGCTCGGACTGCTGGCCGCCGCCACGTTGACCTGGGTGGCGGTCGTGCAATTGACCGAGGCGCTCGATGGCGCTTCGACCTTCTTTTGGGCGGTGCTCGCCGTTGCGGCCGCTGTGTGCGTCATCGTGCCGGTCGCCGGCCACGCCGTGCTGGGCGGGCGGGCCGAAGCCCAGCACGCGGCGCCGCGAGCTCGCGGTGCGATCCTCGCGCTCGGGGTGCTCGCC
>JBOHRM010001117.1:0-4811 GCA_050732715.1 Longimicrobiales bacterium | reverse complement strand
TCGAATGTAACGTGACTTTGGAATCGACCACGAGGAACGGATCGGAGGTCGCCGTTCGTGATCCGCCGGGGCGCCGATTTTCGGGCCGCCCCGGCGGTTCCTTTCGCGCGCGTGAAACACGATCGCGATCGCCGAGCGCGTCAGCGCCGGATCCAGACGTTGTTCTCGCGGTCCGCGTCCGGGAACGCTCGCTCGGCGTCGATCTCGACGCGCACGACCGGCGAAGCCGGCCGTAACGCGAGCACGGCCTCGCGTTCGCCGGCGAGCCAGCTGTCGACCGGGATCTCGCGCCGCAAGACCTCGCCGTTCTCGAGCGTGATCGCGAGGAGCACCGGCATCGGCACGAGGCCGACGTCGTCGATGACGATGCGCGTGCCATCGGCGTCGGCAGTCACGCTGCCGACCGCCTGGTCCAGCGTCCACGTCTCGAAGTACCAACTGCGCCAGAACCAATCGAGGTCTCGGCCGGCGACGTCCTCGAACGTGTTCCACAGATCCCACGGATACGGGTGCTTGTACTTCCAGCGCTGAAGGAATTCGCGGTGCGCGCGCATGAACGTCTCCTCGCCCAGCACACCGCGCAACGCGGCGAGGACCGTGGCGGGCTTCGCATACGATGCGATGCCGTAGGCGCCCGGGTCGTAGTGGTACGCGGACCGGCGCATGATCTCACCTTCGTCGCCGCCGAGCGCGAGCTCGATGTAGCTCTCCTGGTCCGGCAGCTCGTGGTTCACGCCAGGGTAGAACTCGATCCTCGCCTGGTTCTCGTGGAACGTCGTCATGCCTTCATCGATCCAGCTGTAGCGACGCTCATCGGTGTTCACGATCATCGGCACCCACATGTGTGCGAGCTCGTGGGCCACGACGTAATACAGCGCGCTGTCGCCGCGCTCGTTGTAGTCGCCGATCAGCGTCATCATCGGGAACTCCATCCCGCCGCCGATGATCTCGCCGGCCTCGACGGCGCTCATGTGCGGCCAAGGATAGGGGATGCCGGTGTAGCGCGAGAGGAAATCGATCGCGTGCGCGGCGTAGTGAGCCGCGTTGCGCCAGAGCGGCGCGCTGTCGCGATACAGCGCGTCTACGCGTGTGTAGTCGGGTGTGCCGCGGCCGTTGCGATCGCCGACGGGCGTGCGCTGGGCGTCCCAGTTCGAGCGGCGCGTGACGCTGAATGCGACGTCTCGCACGGAGTCCGCGGCGAAGCGCCAGCGCAGGCGCCCGTCCGTGCCCGGCTGCGTCGCGTCCGCGGCGCCCGCGGCCGCCACGACGGTGACGACCGTGTCACTCGACTCGGCGAGGCTCAGTCTTTCGCGTGTGGCCGGCGCGAACACCTCGTCGGCGTTTTGTAGCGCGCCGGTCGACAGGACGATCCAGCCGGCGGGTGCATCGATCGTGATGTGATAGCGCGCGAAATCCGCGTAGAACTCCGTGGTTCCGAGGAACGGATCGGGGTGCCAGCCGACGACGTCGTCGTACACCGCCATCTGCGGATACCAGTACGCGAGGAAGAAGAGGTCGTCTCCCGCGTAGCCCATTCGCTCGCCGGCGCCCGCCTGCGGGATGTCGAACGCCCACGCGATCTCGAGCACCGCGCTGTCGCCCGGCGCAATGGGCGAGGGCGGCAGAATGACGAGCCGTGTGCCGAACACGGCGTAGCGTGGGCCGGCGCCTTCTGTGGCCAACACCCGGCCGTCGGCAGAGAGCCTTGTGATGTCCACCCCGCCCGTGATCTCGACGGGCTCGGAGCGGACCGCGCCCTCCGCGTGCAGGTTCTGCGTCAGGTCGAGATGCAGGTTGGCGAGCGTGTCCGGCGAGTGGTTGTAATAGACGATGCGCGCGCTACCCTCGAGCCGCTTCTGCGCCTCGATCAGCCTCGCCTCGAGCGTGTAGGACGCGGTATTCTGCCAGTATCGCGGGCCAGGTCGGCCGGTGGTCGTGCGCGTACCCCGCTCGATTGCCGCCTCGAAGTCCGGCGGCGGCACGATCGTGTAATAGACGGGCCGCGAACTCGCCATCTGCGCCGGCCCGGCGGGCGCGGTGTCGACCTGCGTGGTGTCGACCTGCGCCGTATCGACCGCCGCGCCCGCCGGCGGCTCGGACGGCTCCTGCGCCGCCGTCGCACAGCCTGCCAGAAGCACACCGAGGATGAACCGACCGCGACATAGCATCACACACCTCTTCGTTTCCAAGTCCCTCTCGCTGCCGTCCGCGCCACGCCTGGCGATGAGCGAAACGCTGCACCAGGCGCCCCTCGGACCTCGACGCTGAAACGGTGCTGCTGCTCGGCGCGCCAAACCAACGCCGCAGCGCCCGCGATCGTCGAACTGCCGCACCGGGTGGCGGCGGGGCAACCCGGAACCCGAAACCCCGAACCCGGAACCCGGAACCTGATTTCAATATCCGCGCCGTTTGTCGACGACGTTCTCGAGCGGCTCCCCGTTCAGGTAGCGTTTGGTGTTGTCGATGATGAGCTCCGTCTCGCGGTCCCAGAACCGCTGGCTCACACCGCTCACGTGGGGCGTGACGAGCACGTTCGGCAGGTCCCACAGCGGCGACGATGCGGGCAGCGGCTCGACGTGGAAGACATCGAGCGCGGCGCCACGCAATCGGCCGTCGGCGAGGGCTTCCGCGAGTGTGTGCTCATCGTCGATGATGTCGCCGCGCGAAACGTTGATGAGCACCGCATCGCGTTTCAACGCATCGATCGCGCGGGTATCGATCATGCCGCGCGTCTCGGGGGTCGACGGCGCGCAGATCGCAACGTAGTCGCTGTGGCCGAGCAGCTCGGCGAGGGCACCGTCACCCGTGAGCACCTGGATGCCGTCTGGCGTGGCGGTCTGCGTGCCGCGCACGGCGATGACGCGCATGCCGAGCGCGCGCGCCCGCGCGGCGACCTCGAGCCCGATGCCGCCCAAACCGATGATTCCGATGGTCGCGCCGGCGACCTCGCGCGCGAGCCCGATCTCGTGCTCGAAGCGGCCGGCGCGCCATTCGCGGCTGCGCTGCGCGTGCACCGAAACGTCGACACCTCGCGCGAAGTAGAGTACCATCGCGATCACGGTCTCCGCGATCGCCGGTGCGTGCACCCCGGCCGAGTTCGTCAGGATCACCGGGGACGCGAGCATCTCGGGGTACAGCAGAGCGGTGACGCCGGCCGTGGCGGTGTGCACCCACCGCAACTCGGAGCGCGGGTCGAGCGATGCGGCGAGGAACAACTCGCGGGGCATGCCGAAGCTGATGCAGACCTCCGCGCCGGCCACCGCGGCGAGCGCCTCCTCGGACACGCCGCCGCCATCGCCACGGCCGTCGACCGGGGAGTGGACCGCGACGACCTCCCAACCGGCGGGGAAAGCGCAGGTGATCGCGTCGATGGCGTCGCGTGGAATCCGCCACGCGGGCCGCGCGTCGGTCAGGTTCAAAACAGCGCGGCGGCGGCTCACTTCGTTCGGGTTTCCGGGTTACGGGTTGCGGGTTGCCCGGCCGATCCCCCCTCTAGCTTGCAACCGGCCAGCTCGCTAACTCGGTAACTCGCAACCCGCCAACCCGCAACCCGCAACCATTCTATCGATAATTCCCGAACGTCAGTTCGAGGCCGAAATCGTGTCCGCGCAACAGCTGGATCACCGTCTGCAGCTCGTCCTTCGACGCGCTCGACACGCGGACCTCGTCGCCCTGGATCGCGGTCTGCACCTTCTTCAGCTTCCGCGCCTTCACGGTCTTGACGATCTCGCGCGCGGTCTCGACGGGCAGGCCTTGCGTCAGGGCGATCTCTTGGCGGGCGCGGGCGCCCGACGCGGCTTGAACCGCGCCGGGGCGCAGGTTCTTGATCGGTACGCCACGCCTGACGAACTTGCCGAGCAGGACGTCGTACGCGGCCTTGAGCCGATACTCGTCATCGGCTTCGATCGTGACCGTCGCCTTGCCACGGTCGAATGCGAGCTTGCAGTCTGTGCCCTTGAAATCGTAGCGCTGACTGATCTCCTTCAGCGCTTGATTGACGGCGTTGTCGACCTCCTGGAGGTCGGCGCCAGTCGAGACGTCGAATGAGTATTGTGCCATGGCCAAATCGATCGAGGTTGTTCATTGAAACCGGGCCGAACGGAAATCGATAGGACGGCGAGGGCCGAACCGCAAGCGGCGCGCGAAGATGGCGATGCCGGTGCCCGGGCCGGATCGAAGACGAGCGCGGCCGCGCGGCAGGCGATGGTCGCGGCGGGTCCGAGCGCGTCCCGCGTGTTCCTCATCTCGCCCGCGAGCTGCGCCGGCAAGCGCGCGCGGATGCTGCTGCGCGACGCGGCCGCATTCCCGCTCGCGCGCCAGGTCCGCGACGGCGGCGCGCCGCTCGCCGAGATATTCACGTTCCTGAGCGGCCTCTACTTTCGCGGCAAGTTGGTGTACGCGACGGCGTTCGCCGCGCCGCCGCCGGGCGCGCCTCCAGCGTTGATCATCACATCGAGCCGCGGCCTCGTCTCGCCGGCGGCGATCACAACGCTGGCCGATCTCCAGGAGTATGCGCGCGTACCGATCGATAGCGACGCTTTCCGCCGCGCGCTCGATCAGACGGCGCGGGCGCTCGCGCGTTCGATCGACGACGACACGCTCGTGATCCTGCTCGGCAGCATCGCTACCGGCAAATACGTCGACGTGCTGGTCGACATCTTCGGCCCGCGGCTGCGGTTCCCGGTCGAGTTCATCGGCCGCGGCGACATGAGCCGCGGCGGGCTGCTGCTGCGCTGCGCGGAGGACGGCCGCCCGCTCGAGTACGTCCCGATCGATGGCCGGTCTCGCCGCGGGCACCGGCCGCCCCGACT
>JBOHRM010001116.1:0-9671 GCA_050732715.1 Longimicrobiales bacterium | reverse complement strand
GAATGGTGCATGGGTGGCGGCTTCTCGAACGGCGTACGCGGCCATCATCGAACCCTCCATATCTGAAGACCCCGCAAAGACTTGCTCAAATATACAGGACGGTTTCGGAGGGCCTGGAATGCGTTGTGGGCACGGTACGTAGGACGGGAGATGAAGAATGTCACACTATCTGCACGACGTTCTTTACCGAGCGTACCGGCGCGCCTCCTGACCGGCTTCGGAAGCGATCTCGGACCTCGACCGGAGCGCCTCTGGAAAACCCGTCAATGGCTGGATGGGCCGACTTTCCAACCGACTCGGCCGATCACGCAATTCAGACGCGTGCCGGCACTCGCCCGAGACGAGCGCGCCGCTATGCTCCTCGGCGGCCCGCGCGAGGATATCGGGTGTCTGCGCATTGACCGGCACGCGCTTGCGGATCGCATCGGCTGATTAAGATCGAAGGCGAGTTCGCGCCGGGCCACACGCTCGAGCAGCGCGTGAAGGTGAGCATCGACTGGGCCAGCGCGCCCGTGCGCGGCCGGGGCACGACCAACGA
The DNA here is from genome assembly GCA_050732715.1 of Longimicrobiales bacterium. GTDB lineage: Bacteria > Gemmatimonadota > Gemmatimonadetes > Longimicrobiales > RSA9 > JBOHRM01. The sequence goes on along the minus strand of JBOHRM010001116.1, from coordinate 9,133 downwards.
GTTCGATGCGCGACGGGTGAAACCGTGGGGTTCAGCCACCCAGCAGCTCGCGTGCGTCTTCGAGCTCGGCGGCCATCGAGGGGTGACCGTGGCGGTGGGCGGCATCGACTCCGCGGCGGTATGCCTCGCGCGCCTCTTCGTCGCGGCCCAACTGGCTGAGCGCGCGACCGAGCCGGCCCCAGGCGTTGCCTTCGTCATCCGCGCTCGCCAGGTAAAGCTTCAGCTCCTCGATTGCGTTTTCCCACCGGCCGAGCCGCTCGTATTCCATCGCCAGCCCGAACCGGATGCGCGCGTCGTCCGGGTTGCGCTCGATCATCCGCTCGAGCGCATCGATTCGGGACGTTGACGTCATCTACCTCCTCGCGTCCGACATGGCGTCAAGTGTTACAGCATCACCGCGGAAACTCGGCCTGCTGCCGCACCGAAAGCGGAATGGAAGAGGTCGAGCACGTTGGATGCACATGTACCCGTGCGCGTCGACATGCGCAACCGTGTCCGCTGGAGCTTCGGTCCAACGCGGCGGGCGCTCAGCCGATCCAGACGGTATCGGGGAAGATCTCGGCGGGCGGCCGAGACGGTGGCCGCGCGGGCCACGGCGTCACAGGCGCAAGCGGGGCGGGGCGGCGTACGGGCGGCGCGTCCGGCGTGACCGCGCGCGGCGGTTCCGGCTCGCCCGGCGCTGACGGCGTCGGCACGATGGGCGGTTCCGGCTCGCCCGGCGCAGATGGCGTCGGCACGTTGGGCGGTTCCGGCTCGGCCGGCGCAGATGGCGTCGGCGCGATGGGCGTTTCCGGCGCGGGCGCGGCGGGCGGAGCGATGTCGGCGGGCGGCTGCGTCACGGGCGTCGTCGAGCGTGGCGGCGCGACGGCCTCACGATCGCCGTAGCCATCATCGTCCTCGTCTTCTCTCGGGGGCGTCGCGTGCGCGACGGCGGTCGGGTCTCGGTAGAGCGTGCCGAGCTGCGATTTGGCGGCCGCGTCGATGAACTCGTAGCTCTTGTTCCAGAAGCCGGGTGGCGCCCATTCGATCTCGCCGTTCGCATTGACGCGGCGGCAGAGTTTGCCTTCGGCCACGGCGACGTCTTTCCGGAACGCGCCGGACGCCACCTCGGCGGGCGACCATTCGGTGACGAGGCCACCAGACGCCCACACGCCGTTGTCGATCAAACGGCGGGCACATTTCGCGACGAAGGCGCGCGGATAACCGGTTCGGCGGCTGAGGGCGTCGACGTTCAGGCCGTACTCGATCGAGGCGAGGAGGAGCACGGCGGCGCGGAACGTGTCGGAGCGTGCGTCGATCCGCGCGTCGTATTGGCGGACGTGTGCCTCGAGCGAGGCGATGCTCGAGCGCGGCGTTACACTGTTCGTCGCCGGCACCGGCGGTGCAGCGGAAGGCGATGCATACCGTGTCGAGCCGTCGATCAGGCTCGGAGTCGGTAGCTCGGTCTTCATGATCCTCCTCGTCAATATCCGAATATAGCGCAACGGATTCGGGCTCGCTGCCCGCCTGCGTGATCCGGCGGCCGTGCCGCAGGCCCCGCCTAGAGTTATAACCTATTACCCGATTGAGGCTTACAAGATCGCGCCTCGCACGAGTCGCGTCATGCGGGCCCGGTCTGACTCGATATTTGCAGCCGCGTTACACTGCTGTGATTCGCCGGCGCGGTGGATCGCGGCGGGTGGCCCGGCTTGAACTGGCGGCGCGCATTCGTGATCATCCCGGCGAGCGAATCGACGCCAGCTAAACGAACAACGATCGAGGTAAGGGTGGACGTTGACACGTCGGCGCGGCCGGCGATCGCGATACTCGGCGGCGGCAACCTGGGCCAGGCTCTCGCAGTGGGCTGGGTGGGCCGCGGCTATGCGGAGCCGTCGCGGATCAGCATCACTCGACGGCAGGCGCACAAGCTCGCGGACCTGGCCGCGTCGGGTTTCATGGTAGGCACGGACAACGTGGCGGCGGTTCGGCGCGCCGAGGTGATCGTGCTCGCGGTCCAGCCGCAGCAGCTCGATGAGCTGGCGGCGGAGACGGCGCCGGTGATCGATCCGGGTCGTCATCGATTGGTCTCGGCCGTCTCCGGCGTCACGATCGATCGGCTCGGCGGGCTGTTCGGACGGAGCGTGCCGATCGTGCGGGCGATGCCGAACACCGCAGTCTCCATCGGCCAGTCGATGACGTGCTTGTCGGCGCCGCCGGCGGCCGCGAGCGCGCTGTCCGAGAGCCGGGCCCTGTTCGAGCTGCTGGGCCGCACGCTCGAGATCCAGGAGGAGATGATGGTCCCGGCGACGGCGTTGTGCGCGTGCGGCATCGCGTTTTTCCTGCGAGCGATCCGCGCGGCGTCGCAGGGCGGCATCGAGATCGGGTTCCATCCCGAGGAGGCTCTGTTTCTCGCCGCGCAGACGGCGGCGGGCGCGGCGGGCCTGTTGTTGTCCGAGGAGCGGCATCCGGAGCGCGAGATCGATCGCGTGACCACGCCGCGCGGCTGCACGATCGCGGGGCTGAACGAGATGGAGCACCAGGGCCTGAGCTCGGCGCTGATCAAGGGCATCCTGGTCTCGGCCGCGAAGGCGGATCGGCTGTACAACGCCGGCTGAGCGCCACGGCGTTCAAACAGAATTCAATCACGGAGTTCGCGGAGGCGTCGGAGGACGCAGAGGTCGGCTTAACCGCCTACTCTGCGCGCTCCGTCGTTCTCGGCGACCTCTGCGATTCGATTTTTCGTAGCGTGAACCGCGTCAGTTGTGGTTTGCGGCGGCAGAGCGGCGTGCTTGGGCGAGGTAGCCGGGTTTGAGGTCGAGCAGGCTGCCGATCTTGCGCAGCAGGTAGCCTTCGTGGCGAGCGATTTCGCCGTCGGACAAGATCACGCCCCACATGATCTCGGCGAGCAGTGTTTTCTGGCCGAGGTCGTAGCTGCGGTTGATGAGAGAGGTGAACTGGTAGAGGTCGATCGCCTGCTCGCGCTCGGCCTCGGCGAGCTCGACGAGCGTGCGCGCGGTCTCGTCATCGAGGCCGAAGTGCCGGCCCATGATCGCCTCGATGTGGCTGCGCTCCGCGCTCGTGAACTCATCGTCGGCGTGCGCGAGCTCGAGCAGCAGCGCGCACGCGGCGATGTGCAAGCGCTGGATGTCCGCCGCACGCGCTGAGGTGGACGTGGCGGGATCCGGGGTCGGATCCATCCTCTGTTTGAAGAACGCGCGGACCGAATCGAGCATAATCGCCTCTGCCTGGTGCTGCCGGGAGCGGGTAAGATAAGGGGACGTCGCTCAGCGATCAAACGAGGTGCCTGCGGCGAGGTGTTGTTCGAGTCGATCGATCAGGTCTGCCTGAGCGGGGTTCACCTTCTCGCGTGCGGCCGCGGTGTCGAACCAGGCGCACCGGTCGATCTCGGGGAACGTGATCCACCGGCCGGAACCGCGCGGCCATTCGGTTCGGACGGTGTTGCTGCGGACCGTGGCCGGGTCGGCGTCGCCGAGCCACGCCCAGGCGTGGATCACCTTGCCGCCCTTCAGTCGGATCGAGCCGAGCGGCACGAACGGCGGGGTCGGTCGGATGCCGGTCTCCTCCTCGAACTCGCGGCGCGCCGTGGCGAGCGGATCTTCGTCCGGCTCGATGAGGCCTTTCGGGATGGTCCATGCGCCGGTGTCCTTCTTCGCCCAGAACGGGCCGCCGGGGTGGGCGAGAAACACTTCGAGCCCCGACCGGTCGTGGCGGAACAGGAGCATGCCGGCGCTCGTGCGCGAACGGCCGCGCCTGCTCGCGCCGGAGCCCTCATCGGCCATGGCGAATCACCGAGCGTTATCGGGTCGCTGGTTTCAAACGGTCGAGGTACTGCTTGCGGAACTTCGCGACCTTCGGCTCTATGACGGCCCGGCAGTACGCCTGATCGGGGTTGCGGCGGAAGTAGTCGTCGTGATACGCCTCCGCCCGCCAGAACTCGGTGAACGGCACGAGCTCCGTCACGATCGGGTTCGGCCACACACGGTCCCGCTCGAGCTCACCGATGACGCGTTCGGCGACGGCCTTCTGATCGGCTGAATGATAGAAGATCACGGAGCGGTACTGCGTCCCGACGTCCGGGCCCTGCCGGTTCAGCGTCGTCGGGTCGTGGATCGTGAAGAACACGTGGAGCACATCAGCGAACGTGATGACCGTGGGATCGAACGTGACCTGCACGACCTCGGCGTGGCCGGTCGCGCCGGTGCACACCTCCTGGTACGTCGGGTTGCGCGTGTGGCCGCCGGCGTAGCCCGATTGAACGCGGGTCACGCCGGTCAACTCATCGAACACCGCTTCGATGCACCAGAAGCATCCGCCGCCGAGCGTCGCGAGCTCTTCAGTCATCATGGCAGGATGCAACGGTAGAACCGCTCAAGCAAGGTGGGCGGCGGTTGCGGGTTGGCGGGTTGCGGGTTGCGAGTTGTCTCCGCCACCCATCCGCCGAATGGAACTGGAAGGGAGGCGGGGTTGAACCCGCAACCCGCAACCCGCAACCCGCCAACCAAGAGTCCTTAGCCCGCATCTATCCAGGGGTCCCGACGCATCCAGCGCTCATCGTATGGCGAGAAGATGAACATCATGCCGCCGTTCGCGATCATGGGGAGCAGTCGATGTGCGCGGTCCTGCTCCATGGCGGGGCAGCCCGAGCTGCGGCCGGCGTCGCGCGAGTTCACGTAAGGCGCGCCGTGTGCCACGATGCCGCGCCGTCTCGCGGCGTCGTTGAAGTTGCCGGACTCGCCGCGGAACCGCAGGCCGACCGACTTGTACGCGCGCCCGCCGGCGCGGCCGTTGAACGTGTAGGTCTCCTGGGCGAGGTAGAGGCCGAGCGAGGAGGCCTTGCTGCCGGGTTGATTCGAGAATCGCGTGGGCACGGCGTTGCGCGCGCCCGAGCCGCTGCCGTGTGCGACGGTGAACGGCCCTTCGACCAGCGTCAGCGAGTTCATGTCGAAGACGTAGCCGCGTGGCGTTCGATTGTCGAGGCCGAGATCGACGAAATAGAAGTAGGGGTTCTTCACCTGATCCGTTCGCGCGGACAGGTAGTTGTAGTATGCCTGGAACGCCATGCGAAGCGCTTGCGGATGACTCGTGCGTGACACGTAGGGCGCGAGTGCGCGCACGGCGCGGTCGGCGGCGTCTTCGCGCGGGTCGTTCTTCGCGGCGATCGCCGCGCGGGACTCGGTCGCGAAAGTGAGCATGACCGCCGTGACCATGATCGTGAGCAAGCCGATGCCGGGAAGCCGCGGGAGCCCACGGCGCGGAAGCGCCGGCGCGGAATGATGCATGTGTACCTGCGATGCTGCTGCGAGCGTCTGCGCTCTGATGATCGTTTTGCCAAGGATTGCGCGGCGCTGGAATGGCGCGCCGGCCTTTGACCTACTGTCAACGGCGTACACCGGGGGGCGGGCTGGGTTTCGTTCGCTAGTGGTCCGTGGCCGAAGTGAGTTGCGCATCGAGAGCGACGGGGCGCTCGCAGGGCAAGGCGCGGCGCCGAAGGCATAGCAGCGCTATTCGAGGAGGCGCAACGCAGCCATGCGGGAAGCCCCGTCGCTCGAATGCCAAGGAATCTCGGCCACGGATCACTAGTGGCCCGTCACCGAGGTGACGGGCCTGCGCGCGCCGCTGCATCGCGCGGAGCATCGTTGCTCGTCGGTCACATAGCGTTGGCTATGCTCTCTCCTCGCGCCTTGCTCCGCACACGCTTCGGCGCGCTCGGCATCACCATAACCTCGATGACGGACCACTAGCCTCCCGCGTGTGCTTGCCCGGATCGATCCGATCCATTCCATTCCCGCGCTCGGCTTCGCGCATCCGTGCGTGCGCGCGGGTGCCCGGAGTTGTCCCGTAGTTGTCCCGTGCGAACGGCTTGACGTTTGAACCTGCTGCTGATCCTCCTGTTGCCGTTCATCGGCGCGATCCCGCCGTTGCTGGCGGGCCGCGGCGCGGACGGCCGGCGCACGGCGGCGTGGGTCTCGGCCGTGCCGACCATCGCGGCACTGGTCCTGGTGCTGCGAGAGGCGCCGCAGGTGTTCGCGGGCGAAGTGGTCGAGGCGACGTGGCGCTGGGTGCCCGCGCTCGGGCTTTCGCTGTCCGTGCGGCTGGATGGTTACGCGTGGTTCTTCGCCGCGCTGGTCCTCGCGATCGGCCTGCTGATCCTGCTCTACGCGCGCTACTACTTGTCCGCCGAAGACGATGCGGGCCGATTCTTCGCGCTGCTGATGCTGTTCATGGGCTCGATGGGCGGCATCGTCGTGTCGGGCAATCTGCTCGCGCTCGTGGTGTTCTGGGAGCTGACGAGCCTGAGCTCGTTCCTGCTGATCGGCTACTGGCACGACCAGCCGGACTCGCGGCGGGGCGCGCGCATGGCGCTCGCCGTGACGGGTCTGGGCGGACTCGCGCTGCTGGCCGGCGTCCTCCTGATCGGCTCCGTCGTCGGCAGCTACGAGTTGGACGAAGTGCTCGGCGCCGGCGGCGTCCTCACGCAGAGCCCGCTCTACTTGCCGATCCTGGTGCTCGTGCTGCTCGGCGCGTTCACGAAGTCCGCGCAGTTCCCGTTTCAGCTGTGGCTGCCACGCGCGATGTGCGCGCCGACGCCGGTCAGCGCGTATCTGCATTCGGCTACGATGGTCAAGGCCGGCGTGTTCCTGCTCGGCCGGCTGTATCCCGCGCTCTCCGGCACGACCGAATGGGTCGCGATCGTCACGACGGTCGGGTTGACGACGCTGCTGGTGGGCGCATGGGCCGCGATGTTCGCGCACGACCTGAAGGGCCTGCTCGCGTACTCGACGATCAGCCATCTCGGCCTCATCACCGCGTTGTTCGGCTTCAGTGTCGAGCTCGCCGCGGTGGCGGCCGTGTTCCATATCGTGAATCACGCGGCGTTCAAGGCGGGTCTGTTCATGTCGGCGGGCATCATCGACCACGAGGCCGGCACGCGCGACATGCGCATCCTGAACGGGCTGTGGCGCCACATGCCGTACACATCGGCGCTCGCGCTCGTCGCGTCGGCCGCGATGGCGGGTGTGCCGCTGCTGAACGGTTTCCTGAGCAAAGAGATGTTCTTCGGCGAGGCCGCGAGCGCGGGGACGTTGCAGGGTGCGTACTGGCTGCCCGCTGTCGCCGCTGTGCTCGGCGGCACGCTCAGTGTGGCGTACTCGCTGCGCTTCATCAGCGTCCTCTTCATCGGCGACGGCACGGGGATGCCGAAAGACCCGCACGAGCCGCCGCGCTTCATGCGCGTGCCCGTCGAGATCCTCGTCGTCATCTGTCTCGCCGTCGGCATCCTGCCGGGGATCACGGTCGGCGCGATCCTCGAGGTCGCGGCGAGCGGCGTGCTCGATGGGCCGGCGCCGGAGGTGCACCTGGGAATCTGGCACGGCTTCAACATCCCGTTGCTGATGAGCGCGATCGCGCTGGGCGCCGGCGCGCTCGTCTTCATTCAACGCGATGCGCTGTACCGTTTCCACGACCGCGTGCTCCCGCGCTGGACTTTGGAGGGCGTCTACGAGTGGGCGTACAAGGCGTTCGTGCGGCTGTCGGCGTTCGTGACGGGCGGCCTCGAGAACGGCTCACTTCAGCGCTACGCCGCGTTCCTCGTCGGCGCGGCCGTGGTCGCCGGCCTCGTGCCCGCGCTGCGCTCGGGCTGGATGCAAGGTGCCGAGTCGTTCCTGCCGATCGATCTCGTGACGGCCGCGGGCTGGGTGTTCCTCGTGCTCGCGGCCGTCGGCGTCGCCGCGCTGCACCGTCAGCGCTTCGTTGCGTTGATCATGAGCGGCGCCGTCGGGCTGATGGTCTCGCTCGCGTTCGTCCGCTTCGCCGCGCCCGACCTGGCGATGACGCAGCTGCTGGTCGAGGTGGTCACGGTCCTGCTGCTGCTGTTGGCGCTCCACTATCTGCCGAGGCACATGCCCGTCCCATCATCGGCCGGCCGCCGCGCGCGCGACCTCGCGCTCGCGATCGGCGGCGGCGCGGGGATGGCCGCGCTCGTGTGGGTGATGCTGACGCGCCGCGTCGACAGCATCAGCGGATACTTTGTCGAGAACAGCGAGCCGCTCGGCGGCGGCGCGAACATCGTCAACGTGATCCTCGTCGATTTTCGCGGCTTCGACACGATGGGCGAGATCACGGTGCTCGGCATCGCCGCGCTCGGCGTGATCATGCTGCTTCGTGGTGTGACCGTGCAGCCGATACGACACGGGGTTTACTCGCGGGATCAGTACCCGGTGATCCTGACGCAGGTCACGCGCGCGCTCATGCCGCTGCTGCTGCTGCTCGCAATCTACCTGTATCTGCGCGGTCACATGCTGCCCGGCGGCGGCTTCGTCGCCGGATTGATGGCGGCGGTCGCGATCATCATCCAGTACGTCGCGAGCGGTGAGCGCTGGGTCTCGGAACGGCTGCGCGTCGCGTTCGAGCCGTGGATCGCCTACGGCCTGATGATCGCCGCGCTGACCGGCGTCGGCGCGTGGGTCTTCGGCTACCCGTTCCTCAAGTCGTGGTTCGATCATTTCCACCTGCCGTGGCTGGGTGACATCGAGCTCGCGTCGGCAATGGCGTTCGATCTCGGTGTCTTCGTCACCGTCGTCGCCAGCGTGCTGCTCGTGTTGAGACGGCTCGGCACACTCGAATCGCAGGAGGGCGTCCCCGTCGACGATCGCGAGGAGGCGAGCCCATGGAGGGCCTGATGGCGACGGCGATCGGCGTGCTCGTCGCCTGCGGCATCTATCTGCTGCTCCGCGCACGCACGTTCCCGGTGATCCTCGGGATCAGCCTGCTGTCCTATGCGACGAACCTCTTTCTGCTGGCGATGGGCCGCCTCTCGAACGCGGCCGCGCCGGTCGTGCGACACGACGTGCGCGAGTACGTCGACCCGCTGCCGCAAGCGCTCGTGCTCACAGCAATCGTGATCGGTTTCGGGATGGCCGGGTTCCTCGTGGTGCTCGCCCTGCGCGCGAGCGCGACGTTGGGCACGGATCACGTCGATGGCGAGGAGCGCGTATGAGCCATTGGATCATCGCGCCCGTCGTCCTTCCGCTCTTCGCGGGGCTGGTGCTGCTGCTGCTGACGCACGCCGGCATCGGCGCGCAGCGAGGCTTTGCGATCCTGGCCACGCTCGGCGGCGTCGCGCTCGCCGCGGCGC
>JBOHRM010001115.1:0-2237 GCA_050732715.1 Longimicrobiales bacterium | reverse complement strand
GCGCCCTCCGACTCGGCCACGTCTTCGGCAGTGACGGTCACCTCGCCGCCGTTGCTCTCGAGGAACGCAATGAGCGACCAGATTTGCGCGGCCGATAGTGTACGGCTCGCGTCCGGCATGATCGGCTGGTAGCCCTCGACCACGTACGCACCCGGATCGGTCAGCGACGCATGGAGGTAGTCCTTGCAGCTCGCACCGGACACGCGCGCGCCGCAGCGCGCGCCGATCGGGCCTGCGCCGCCTTCGTCGGTCAGCAGGTTCGGCGCGCGTGTGCCGAGCCCGTGACACGCCGAGCAGCCGCCCGCGCCATTGTACAGCTCCTCGCCCGCTGCGATCATCTGTTCCGGCGTGACCTGAGCCGAGAAATCGAGCTCCTCCGGCACGTCCGACTCGAGCTGCGGGATCATGTTCGCCAGGACCGTATAGACCATCAGCGTACCGACGATCACCGCGACGATCCTGAGATTCGCGCCCATGATCTTCAGTCTCCCGTGGCGGGCGCGAGCTCGCCGAGCTCCGACGCTTCCTCGCGTGCCGGCGCCGCGGCCGACACGAGCGCAGGCTTCTCGACGAGACCGCCGAGCCAGAAGATGAACGCGATCATGGCGAGGAATATCAGCACGCAGGCGCTGATCATCTGCGCCGCGTAGCCTAGCGCCGGCGTCGCGGCGAACGCACTGGTGTCACGCATCACCTCCCACACGTGCCAGTGCTGGCGGATGCCGCTGCGCGCGAAGCCCATGAGTCCCATGAGCCAGGTAAAGGTGACGACGAGCACGAACAACGCGTACTGCGACCGCTCCGGCATCAGACCCCACCGGATCGGGCCGCGCGAACGCGCGTCGCGGCCGAGCAGCACATCGATGATCGTGACCGCGATGATCGTGAACAGCACGGCGCTGACCTGGTAGACGCTGAACCCGATGCGCACGATCGCCGTCACGAAATAGCCGTAGACGCCGAAGAAGATGACCACGGCCGCGGCGATCGCGAACAGCGCACCCTGCACCATCGAGCCCGCCTTCGCCCACGGGACCACCGGATCTTTGTTCGCGCGACGATACATCAGGAACGACAGGAACGTGGTCAGGATCATCAAGTTGACGGCCGTGTTCTTCGCGCTCATCACGCCGAGCACGCCGAGGAACGGGTGGTGTGTGCCGCCCATGGCGACGAGCTCGTCACGGCTCGCGATCATCGTGTTCGGCGTCGCCCACACGATCACACCGGCGATCAGCACGACCAGCATCCACTTCGTGTACGGCACGAACCGCTCGCCGCCCGGGATACGGCCCAGCCCGATCCACAAGTAGTAGTTTGCCGCGAGGAACAGCACACCGATGAGGAACGCCTGGATGATCCAGAGCCAGCTCATGAAGCCGCCCATCATCGTGATGCCCATCTGCTGGTTGTACTCGTAGATCTCGCGGCCCAACCAGTAGCCGGCGAACGGGAGGATCAAGAGCGCGCTGATCGCGACGAAGTTGCCGATGTAGCCCATCCAATCGTAATGCGCGCGTTCCTCGGCGGTCTTCGCGTGGAGGAACCGGAACCCGGCGTACGCCGCGGCGACGGCGCCGCCGAACACCACGTTCGCGATCAGGCGATGGATGTTGATCGGCATCCACGTGGCGTTGGCGAGCGCGCTCCACAGCTGCACCATGCCGGGCGCGGGGTCCGCGGTGACGCCCTCGGGCGGGCTCATCATGTAGCTGAGCCAGCCGTCGGCGATGAACATCACCGAAGTGCCCCACACGTTCAGCAGCACGCCCAGCCCGAGGTGGACGTACTTCGCACCGCCGCGCTTCCAACGCTCCCAGCCGTAGTAATACAAGTAGAGCGTGAAGGACTCGAGGAAGAAGAGCCCGACATAGACATACATCGACAGCTCGAAGATCGTCGCCAGATGCGACCAGAACCGCGGGTACAGCGTGGTGAGGAAGAAGACCAGCACCGCGCCCCAGATCGCGGTCGCGCTGTAAGCGATCAGCAGCAGCCTCGTGAATTCCTTGGACAGGCGATCGTACTTTTCGTCCTTGCTGGCGATGCCGATCGCCTCCATCACCACGGCGAACATCGGCACACCGAGCACGAACGCGGCGAACAGCAGGTGCAGCTGGGCGGCGACCCAGACCGCCGCGCGGCCGCCGATGAACGGGAAGGTGCCGTACTCGCGCGTTGCGGCCGTCGCTTCCTGCGCGAGCAGAGGCGTCGGGGAGGCGCCGACCGCGACGCCC
>JBOHRM010001114.1:0-2434 GCA_050732715.1 Longimicrobiales bacterium | reverse complement strand
CGAGGCCCTCCGCGAGGAATAGGCCCGAGCGGAGGCGTCGCCGCGGCGCTCCGCGAAGCCGAGCGTGTGCGCGCACAACACGCGGATGGGCGTCAGCTGGAACTCGGGGTTGCTGCGGCGGGAAGCTCGAAGGCGGACGGGCTCGCCGAGGGGAACCGGTCAAACGTTGCGACGCGTGAGCTGCGAGTCCATGACCTGTGACTCGTCCACGCCCGATTCGGGGTCCCCACGCAACCCACGTCGTGTGGGGGGTTGCTGCCGGTGTTCCCGCGCCCACGCCCACGGCCGCCGTGCGCCGTTCCGCTCAGTCGTCCACGCCCGATTCGGGGTCCCCACGCGACGCACGTCGTGTGGGGTGGGGTTCGCTGCCGGTGCTCCCGCGCCCACGCCCACGGCCGCCGTGCACCGTTCCGCTCAGTCGTCCACGCCGGCGTGTAACAATGCCGCGCAACGTCGACCACAGATCATCCGATCCTCCGCCGCGCGTCGTCGACGTCTCTCGGCCGAACCGCGAAAGGCCCCAAAGCGCGAGGGCGAGGAACCCGATGTTCGGGCCCCACGGGCCCAAGTACGGCGGCACGATGCCGGTGTCGCCGAGCGACTCACCGCCAATGAGCGAAATGTAGTAAACGCCGAAGACCAGCATGGAGAAACCGATGACCATGCCCACCCCGCCGCGCGGGAAGCGGACCGCGAGCGGCGCGCCGAGCAAAACGAAGACGATGCACGCGAACGGGATCGCAAACTTCTTGTGGTACTCGACCCTGAACCTCGCCGCCTGCTCGCGCAGACTCTTCGCATGATGATTCAGTGCGTTCGCCTCGACCGCCGCGTGGCGCGCCACCGGGTCGGAAATGCTCATGAAGTCGCGGCTCTCGGCTTCCAGCCGCGCCGCACGGTAGCTCAATCCGCCCGCGCTCGAGCCCAGGCTCGAACCGGCGCGCGGTGGCATGGACCGTTCCGGGTACTCCTTGCCTCCTTCGGGTCCCGCCAGCGTGCGCAGCACGATCCGCTCGTTCTGCGCCACGGCGCGGCGCACGATCGAGTCGACCTCGACGCGATAGCTGTCCGCCGCGGCGGCGAGCATGGCGAGTGACATCTCGCGGTCGCCGCGATAGCTGCTGCCGACGCGCTCGAACTCATCGCCCACGCCCTCGATTATGAGCACATACTCGTTGTAGTCGACACGCTGGAACTCCTTGGCCTTGAAGCTGTCGAGCTCGTGGATCCAGCCGTCGTGCAACGTGAGCTGCAGATCGGTCTGTGATTCGTTGAACGCCATCCTTCCGCTGTCCGCGTATACCGTCCGCGCCTTGTTGCCGGCGCTGAGGTCGTAGATGACCACATCGGTCAGCATCCCGCTCGCGTGGTCGATGGTCGCGGCCTGGAGGAAGTAGTGCGTGCGGACGCGCTGCGTGCGAATCGGGTTGATGACCTGCTCCTTCAGCTCGAATGTCGGGCTCTTGCGCGCCACATCCGCCAGGAGGTTCCTCAGCCGCTGGTTCGACTCGGGCAGCACGGAGTCATGGAACCAGACCATGAACCCCGCGAGCAGGAAGCTGGCAATGACGAGCGGGATGAGCAGCCGGACCAGGTTCGTGCCGGTCGCCTTGAGCGCTGTGATCTCGTTCTCCGAGGACAACGTGCTGAACGCGTAGAGCACGGCGACGAGTACCGCCATGGGCAGCGTCAGCGCGATGGTGGGCGGCAATGAGAGAGCGAAGACCTCGGCGATGACCGTCCACTCGAGGCCCTTGCCGGCGAGCTCCAGCAGGCGGCGGGCGATGGCGTTGATGAACAGCAGACCCGTCAGGACCGTGAGCGCGAACAGAAACGGCCCCAGATGCGTCCGCAGCATGTAGCGGGTCAGAATCGACATGCCATCGAGTTCCGGGTTCCGAATTCCGGGTTCCGAGCTCCTCCCCGGAAATGCGCTGGCGGCCAATCCGGCCTACCGTCGAACTGCCGCGTTGTTCCAGCGTCAGAACGATTACGATCGAGAACATCGGTGCTCGCGCGAGACGAGTCGGCCGGGGTCTGCGTCGGCGGGATCGCCGGCCTCGCCGGCGGCTCGCCGCATCCCGCTGCTGTTATCGCATGAGATTGGTCTCACCGCGCACCATACGTGAGATTCGCTACGAAGCCGTAGCGGCGCTCCGGGGGTGGTGCTTGAAATTCAAAGCCTGGTCCGACTCCGGCAGTGTGGCGGCTATGTCGTGAGCTACATAGACGACACTGAACAAAACCGCTACGCGGTGGAGGTCCGGGGCGCCTCCGCAGCACTGGGCTAATCACCCCGTATCGACTCTTCCATTCTTTTCGTTCCTCCCGAACGTTGGCCTGTGGGCCGTCGCTCGTGACGGCCCGTTTCCTGGCCACTTTCCAAGGGAGGATCCCATGGGCAAGCTGCATGACCGGATGGACCGCGAGCTCC
>JBOHRM010001113.1:0-12965 GCA_050732715.1 Longimicrobiales bacterium | reverse complement strand
TCGTTGGGGATAGGTAATGCGCATAACGAACGCGCCTGAGGAGGGCACGTGATGGACTCTGATCAGTGGCACCGCGTCGAAGCCGTTCTAGACACCGTGCTCGAGCACGATCCACGAGAGTGGCCCGAGATCGTTGCTCGAGCCTGCGGTGCGGACGAAGCACTTCGCCGAAACGTCGAGGATCTGCTCAGCCGTTATGGCCGCGCACAGCTGCCTGTCACGAAGCTAGTCGCGGATGCAGCGGCGGCGTTCCTCAGTGAGCGTCACGCCATGGACGGGTCCGATCGTTTCGAGGGCCGTCGCATCGGCGCCTACCGGCTGGTCCGGGAGATCGGAGCGGGTGGCATGGCGCGTGTGTTCCTGGCAGAGCGCGCGGACGGTCAATTCAAGCAGGAAGTAGCGCTCAAGCTGATGCGGCCTGAGTTCGACGCCGCTATCGAGAAGCAGCGCTTCCTCGCCGAGCGCCAGATCCTTGCTTCTCTGCACCACCCCAACATCGCCCGGCTGCTGGACGGCGGCCTGACCGATGAAGGGTTGCCTTACCTCGCCCTCGAGTACATTGAGGGTCAGCCGATCGATGCGTATTGTGATGAGCGAAAGCTGCCGGTGCGCGAACGGCTCGAACTGTTTCTCGCTGTGGCGGAGGCCACGCAGTACGCCCACCGAAACCTGATCGTGCACCGCGATCTCAAGCCATCCAATATCCAGGTCACCTGCGATGGACAGGTGAAGCTGCTCGACTTCGGCATCGCCAAGCTGCTCGGGACCGAGGGGCAACAGCTCCCGCTCGCGGCCACGCGACCGGGCCGGCGCTGGATGACGCCGCAGTACGCCTCGCCCGAACAAATACGCGGTGATCCGGTGACGACCGCAGCCGATGTTTATCAGCTGGGTGTCGTACTCTATCACCTGCTCTGCGGCCGACTTCCCTTCGAGCTAGAGGGTAGCAGGCTTCACGATTTTGAGCGCACCGTGCTGCAGGGCGAGCCTAGAGCGCCTTCGGCCACACTCCCTCGCCGGCGCGAGCGGAACGGTGAAGGGCAAGACTTAGCCGCCGATCAGGTTTCGCTGGAGCGCCGCGCTCGTCCGAATCAGCTGCGGAAGATCCTGCGAGGCGACCTCGACGCGATCGTGATGAAGGCGCTGCGCAGCGAGCCAGATCAGCGGTACGCGTCGGTACAGGAGCTCGCTAACGATATTCGACGCTATCTCTCCGGGCATGCCGTCATTGCGCGCGGTCAGGCGAGGACCTATCGCGTCAGCCGATTTGCGCGAAGGCACCGCTGGGCATTGGCTGCCGCGAGCGCGTTCGTCTTTCTACTGAGCGCGTACGCGGGCACCGTTACAGCACAGGCGAGGCGCATCCGCAGCGCATTGGATCAGGTCACCGTCGAGGCGCGCAAAGCCGAGCAGGTTACGGAATTCATGCTGGGCCTTTTCAAGGCGAACGATCCGGCGGAGGCGCGCGGTGACACGATCACGGCACGCGAGCTCTTGGACCGCGGCGTCGCTCGTGCGCGTTGGCTCGATGGTCAGCCCGAGCTTCAGGCGCAGATGCTCGACCTGGTCGGCCAGGTCCGTACCGAGCTCGGCGTATACGCGCAGGCCCGACCGGTTCTGGAGCAGGCGCTGGCCACCCGACGCCGGACGCTGGGAAGCCAGCACCCGGAAGTGGGCGAGAGTCTGCACCATCTTGCCAGCTTGGCGTACCTGTCGGGCGAGCACCCGCACGCGATAACCCTGCACCGCGAAGCACTTGCGCTGCGGCGCAAGACGCTCGGTCCCGGACATCCGAAAACGCTCGGAAGTCTCTTTGCTCTGGCGACGGCCACCCATGAAGGCGGCGATCACGCGGCGGGCAAAACGCTGTTCGAGGAATGGATAGCGGCTCAGTCGAGTCGTTCGACGGCGATGAGTACGGATGACGCAGACCAGCTCGAGGCTCTTGGTACGCTCCTCACCTACAGCGGCGACCCCGATGACTTTGATCGTGCCGAGCCGTTGCTGCAGCGAGCGCTCGCCATCCGCAAGTCCATTTACGGCCCGGCGCACCCGCAAGTGGCCATCAGTCTCGCCGACCTGGGCACGCTGCTCTCGAGGAAAGGGGACCTGAAGACGGCAGAGCAATTGATGCGGGAATCCCTCGAGATTCGTCGCGCGATCTACCCCGCGAATCATCGCGAGATTGCACAAGGACTCATAGATCTTGCGACGCCGCTAGAGCACGGCGGACGTTTCGACGAAACCGCAGACGTGCTCCGTGAAGCCCTGAGCATACAGCTTACGCGCGGCGAGGATCACATGGGTGTGGCCAGCATGAAACGTATGCTGGGGCGCGTCCTGATGAAGAGCGGCGAGCACGAGGAGGCAGAATCGTTATTACGAGACGCCGTGCGCGCGCACAGCGAGCAGTTCGGCACGGACTATCCGCTCACCGTGCGCGCTCGGTTCTACTTGGGAGATGTACTACGGGCCCAAGGTGCGTTCGATGAGGCAGAGCCTTTATTGGTCGAAGCATACGACCACTATCTGAAAGCGCGAGGTGCGAATTCGCGTGCGACACGCATGATCGCCGAGAGTCTTGAAAAACTGTACGAAGCAACCGACCGCCCGGCGGAGGCCGCCAGGTATCGCGCGCTACTGACCGTCAGGTGATCGAATGTCCAAGCTGCGCTCCCCGGCATGCGACGTTACGACGGTCAGCCCGCTGCGCCCGACATCGCCGTCTTGGTGAACGGTGAGAGAACCCTGTATCCTTCCTGAACGGACGAATTGTCTGTCCACGTCAAAGTGAGCATTATGTTGTCATACGCCCTTCCTGGCCATCGTCCGATGCAGAAAGATAGACTGTCCGACTGCGAGTCCGCCGATGCGAATGACTGTGCCGTAGACTCCCGCATTGTTCTGGTTCGCGCGAACGACCGCCTTCAGCACTTCCGGCGCAGCCCTTGCTGAATCGGGATCCAGGTTCACTATCGAACAGCGAACGTCGCGCATCGTGACGGCTATGGCGGGGCCGACATCCCCCTTGCCGAATGAGAGAACACCGCCCAACCATTCATCCTCCTGGAACGGTGCCGGTCGCAGTGAATGGACCACAATATTCGGCCGAAATCGTCGCATGTCCGAACGACGCCCCGCGAGTCGTCCGATCTCGCGCACCGTGTCGAACGTGATCACGGAGATGCTCGCTTCGTCGAAGACGCCATGATTCAATCGCATCATCTGCACCGGAGCACCATGGCGACGCCCGACCTCTGTGGCCAGGTCTTCTCCGAATGCGGGCAGGTCTGCGCCATCTGGCGTGCGAACGTGCGTGGGAAGGTCTCCGTTCGCACCCTCTTCCCGTCGGTGCGGTGTGAACAGCAGTAGATCGGGAAGTTTGCTTGCCGTCAGCCACGGGAAGCCGCTGCGGTCGTCAAGCCGTCGGAACGCAAGGCGCCTGTCGCCGTCGAGACCGTGCCAGCCCAGCGTGACGGCCTCAAGTCGCTCGGCGCGCATGGACTTTACCGGATACCGGAAGATCGCCTCTATGTGTCCGATCTCGATGGGCATGTGCGATTCCAGTGCGTGCGCAGCTCTTATTGAAACGAGAGTAGCGCGCTATTTCCCGTGACGCCTACTTCGCTACGACGCCGTGCTCGTCGATGTGGCCGGCGACCAGCCGGTTGACCACGTCGCGGTGCGTGAACGGGCTCGTGTGCGACGCGCCCGGGACTTCCTCGACCGTGGCGCGCGGCAGCAAGCCCGCGAGAACCTCCGTCACGGCCCGTGCCGGCTGGCGCGTCCGTTCGCCGACGATCAGGCGCGCCGGCGCGTCGATCGACGCGTAATCGGCGAGCCTCGTGGGCGCGCGCTCCATCGCGTCGAACTCCTGCGCGACCTTCTCGATGGTGCCGATGATGCCGGCGCGGAGGCGGCGCGGCATGAACAGCCATCGCGCCCGCCCGACCCAGAAGCCCATGTAGACGGCGGCCGCCTTTCGATGCTTGCCGCGTTCGACCGCGCGCCGTGTGGCACGCGCTACAGCGAGGATATCGCGCCATTCCTCTTGGCGGCCCGCGAGCTCGAGCACGTGGAAGCTGACCGGCTCGACGAGCGTCAGGCTGATGACCCGGTCGCCGAGCATGCGCGCCGCCTCGAGCGCCATCGCGCCGCCGTATGAATGCCCCGCGAGATGGAATCGCCCGCCAATCGCGTCCGCGAGCGCGACGATCGCGTCGGCGTCGGCCGTCGGATCGAAGCGCCGGCCCTCGTGCCACCGGTCCGACCGGCCGTAGCCGATCAGGTCTGGCGCGACCACGCGGTAACGACCTGCCAGCTCGTCCGCGAGCGCCGACCACTGCTTGTGCGACGCGCTCGAACAATGCGCCAGCAGGACAGGCACGCCGCGACCCGTATCGGCGTAGCGAATGCAAAGCCCGTCGACGTCGAGCGATTTCATCGGCGCCGTTACAAGAGTGAGGACGATCGCGCGACGGGCCGGCCGTCGGCCGCCTTTCCCGGGCCGCCGCGCCGTGATTCGGCCGAGCTCGCGAGAAACTCGCGTGCCTCGGCGAGCTCGGTCCGCTGCGTGGCGGAAGCGCCCGCCAGCTCGACCAGCGCACGGTAGTATTCCGCCGCTCGATCCGTCTCGCCGGCCGCCCGGGCGGCCCGGGCGGCGCCCACGATTGCATTGAAGCGTCTCGGCGCATCGGCGAGTGCGGCTTCATAGGCGAGGAGGGCGTCGCGTGGCCGGCCGAGCTCGAGCAACAGATCACCAAGGAGCTCCCGAGCCGGTAGGATCGCTCCCGGTGTGACGGGGTGCTTGCCCACCGCTTCTTCCTTCTCGGCGGCCAGCCTCATCAGTCGCACGGCCTCCTCGTGACGGTCTTCGGCGAACGCGAGCCAACCCGCTGCGGCGAGATGGGTCGCCTCGACCTGACCGGCCCAGTCATAAGGTCCCGCGGCCGGATTCGCGGCAAGGGAGGCGTGCAGCTGCTCGAGCTCGGCAACGGCCCTTCGCGCGCGTAGCGTGTCGCCGGTCCGCGCGGCGCCGATCGCGTTCGCGAAATGCGTAACCGCGTGGGCGTACTCGTATTGATGCCACGGGAGCTCGATGGCCGGCCGTGAGAGGTGCGATGCCGCGTTCCAATCGCGCCGCTCCAATGCGTAGCGGGCCGGCACCGCAGGCAGCGCGTAGCCAACGGTGAAGCTGGGCTCGTCGAATCGCTCTGCGGACGACACGCGCTCGACCACCTGCCGCGCCCGCTCATCGTCGCCGAGTTGAAGGTACGCATAGGCCAAGTAGTCCTCGCAATGCAGCGCCTCGAAGGATGCCGCACCCGGATGCGTGCGCTCGACCCGTAGGGAAGCGGCCTGTTCGCAGTCAATGTTCGCGGCGATGGATTCGTCCCACAGGCCCAACCGAGTGAAGATATGGCTCGGCATGTGCAACGCATGCGGCGACTGGGCGATGTCGGCATAGACGCGCGCGGCCGGCAGAGCGAGCTCCGCGAGCTCCGGGTAATCAAAGGCGTGGATGGTGTAGTGTGCGATGCCCGGGTGACGCGGGTGCCGAGGCAGCAGGCCGCTGAGGATTTCCGCGGCCCTTTTCTGCTCGGCGTACGCCGAATCGCTGGGCGGCGCCGCACCGAGTATGGCGAGCGCGAGGAAGATCGACGCTTCGTCATCGTCGGGGAATTCACGGGCCAACTGCTCCATCGCGTCCCGGTATGCGACGGCTCGGGTCCGGTGATCCAGCCGGTCCGCATCCCGATAGAACGTGAGGACCGCCTCGACGTAGGCCCTCTCCCGCGCGGTACCGGCACCGATGCTGACCGCCCGCTCGGCGGCTACGCGCCCTGCGGCCAGCTCCTCCGGCGTCGGCGGCGCCCAGAGCGAATGGTAGTAGCTCATCGCCTCGCCCCAGTGCGCCATCCCGCACGCAGGATCCCTCTTGGCCACGTCGATGAACGCGCCGCGCGCCAGCTCGTACCCGAACGAGTGTAGCATGGCCACGGCCTCATTGAACGGGCCCTGCACCTCAGGCGCGCAGGACACCTGAAAGTCGACGCGACCGTGAGATCCGCTAGGGTGCTCGTGCTCCTGTTGGCCTGCGAGCGGAGCTTGCACCAACGCCGCGAGCGTCACGGCGGAGAGTACCTTCGTCTGGCTAATCAATGATCGCCTCCTAGAGAGCGGGAGCTGCGGAGTCTCGGGAGATGCGTGGCCGGCTCCAGCTACGGTGTCCTTTTCGCATCGGTCGCAGCTCGTTGTCATAGGTAAACTTGCCGATCAAGAGGCCTTGGATCGCACCTAGGACCTTCGAGGATCGCAAGTGGATCCCGACCCACATTCGCGACGCCATGGAGCCGCTCCATCCTTAACCTACGCAAATGGAGCCGTTCGCCCGACACGCGGGTTGGCCGCATCGATCGGCTGGGCGCTATCGACGCACGGTTGAGGCAGATTGTCGAATACCGGTTCTTCGGTGGCCTGTCCGAAGGGAGATCGTACAACTGCTCGGTGTTTCGACACGGACCTTCGAGCAAAATCGGCTGAAGGCGAAGCTGCTCTTCTGCGTGACCTCGACCCGAAAGTTCTTGATGTCATATGACCGCGGTCAGCCGTTGCTTGAGCTGACTTCCCA
Organism: Longimicrobiales bacterium; assembly: GCA_050732715.1. Taxonomy (GTDB): domain Bacteria; phylum Gemmatimonadota; class Gemmatimonadetes; order Longimicrobiales; family RSA9; genus JBOHRM01. The sequence continues at coordinate 6,334 of JBOHRM010001113.1, read as the reverse complement.
CCGTGCGCGTAGAACGGTTTGGCCTGAGGCGCGTCACTCAGCGAACGGCTCACACGGCCAATGCTTCGACCCGCCAGCTGGCAACGGGGTTCTCGACGGTGCCTTCGAAGCCGCCGAACGCGATGATGCTTTTGCGTTGCGGCGGCGTATCGAGGAAGTCCGGGGCAGCGGAGAGCGAACCACGCCCGACGGGGAGCAACGCCTCGAGCACATCCCATCGATCAGCCTTCGGATCGTACACCTCGCTCGTCGTAAGTGCCTCCCGTCGGCCGCGAACGCGACCGCCACCGCCGACCGCGACGATCCGTTCGCCGACGGCCACGACACCAGGGTTGCCGCGTCCCGTGCTCATCGGCGCCACGCGGCGCCAGGTGTCGGCGGCCGGATCGTAGCGCTCGACCGTGTCGTGAAAGATGCCGTTGTCGTCGACCCCGCCGATCGCGTACAGCCGTCCGCCCAACTCCGCGACCTTCAGCAGGCCGCGCCGGGTCGGCATGGGACGAGCGCGCCGCCAGATGTCCAGTCGCGCGTCGTAGACCTCGACGACATCTGTGGAGGCGTCGTTGGCGTCGAAGCCACCGATCACGTAGATCCGGTCTCCGATCGCGGCGGTTCCCGGAGCGCCTCGGGCGCCCGGCAAAGGCCGCCCCGTCCGCCAGCGCCCGGACGCCGGATCGAAGACCTCGACGACATCGACGGTCTTGCCGCGGATGAAGCCGCCCACCACGTAAACCTCTCCGCGAGCGGCGGCGGCCCCCGAGTTGCCCAGGCGCGTCGGCATCGGCGCCACGAGCTCCCACCGCTCGCTCGTCTGATCCAACACTTCGACCGAGGCCAACTCTTCAGCGAAGCCGCTGGTGAAGCCGCCGATAGCGTATGTCCTCCCGTCGAGGCTTGCTCTGGTCAGCCCGCCCCGGGCCACGTTCAGGGGCGGTCGCGGAGTCCACGCCGTGGCTGTCACCGACGCACGCCCTGGTGCAGCCGCGGGGGATTCGATAGTTCCGCCCTGTTCTCCAATACTCATGACCACCGCTTTCTCTCGGGGTTGATAAGCCTCTCACAATTTCATACCAAACCCGTGCGGCAAACCCGACAGCAGGCGGCCGAGCCGCTCGCTCGTGCTTCATCACGCCGTGCGGGCTCGAACGCGCCCGCCGGAAGTCTCCGGAGCAGCAATTACTTGTTGGGGATGCGAGCGCTCGGCGGCCACTCAGAGTGCGGCGTCACGCTGACCCAGGAGACCCGGATCGACGACGTAGCCGGCGCGAGCGATCGAGGAGCAGCCGCTCGCCGAGCGTCGGGTCCTTCGACATGGCGCCGTGCACGCGCAGCCAGAGCTGTCCTCAGCTTGCACGAATCCCGTCCTTTGCGTTGGTAACGGCTGCGAAGGTCTTGGAACCCTTTCTCGAGCACCGCCCGACTGGAGCGCGGGGTGGCCCGTCCGCGGGTAGTCCGTAAGAAAAGGCCGGAAATGCTCGCGATTTGGCTCATCCGCCGCCAACGGCGTCCAATCTCACGAGGTAGCCTCCGCCCGCGTCAGCGGTGCGAGCACGGCGCGGAGCGCTTCGATGAAGGCTTCCGGCTTTTCCATTGCGGGATCGTCGCCGGCCCCGTCGATGACATGCAACGGCCAACCATGGCGGGCACTCGCCGCCTCGGCGATACGCACCGGCACCTGGAGATCATGACGACCCCAGATCAGGGCCGTCCGAACGGCGATCCTCGCAAGGTCGGTAGAGGGAATCTCGCCACCGAACTGCGGCATGAGGTGGCCCAGCGCAGCGCTCATGACGGGCGTGCGCACCCGCTCGAGCGCGTATGCCGCGATCGCCTCCCAGCGCTCGCCCATCTGCTCGCGCAAGCCATCCAGATCGACGAAACACCGCCGGAAGAGATCGTCGCGCGTGCGTTCGGTCGGTCCCTCCAGGAAGCGCGTCGCAGCAAGCTGGAAGCTGGGCTCCGGCTCGAGTGGACCCAAGCCGAGCGAATCGACGAGCACGAGCCGGCTCAGCCGATCGCCGTGGTTGCCGGCGAAGCGGGCTGCGACAGCGCCGCCGAGCGCATGCCCGACCAGCGCCGGAGGCGATGAGCAGGTGCGATCGATCAGTTCACTGACCCATGCCAACGTGCTCGTCACGTCCAGCCCGCCGTCGGCGCCGGCCGAAGCACCGTGCCCCGGCAGGTCGGGTGCAATCACGCGATGGGTCGTCACGAGGTCCGGAATCACGCGCAGCCAGACGGCCGCGAACTCGCCCCCGCTGTGCAGCAAAACGATGGGCGGACCGTCTCCCCCCTCTAGCACCGCCGTCGAGACGCCGGCCAGGCTCAACCGTCGCTCTACGATGGGCAGCCCGGCCAGCATGCGCTCGCGAACGCCGTCAGCGGAACGCCGATCGATCTGTTCCGTTCCTTGTCCTGGGCTTATGGGAACCCCTCCGATCATGGGTTGGCGAAAAACATTCGGCCCCCACTTTGTCGAGCGGTCGAGGCCGCCGCATCGGGAGGAATGCCCAAATTGAGGGGGCGGGAGGTTGTGGGTGATTCTATGTACGCGTACCCGGACGCGCAGGCGCTAAACGAGATCGTGCTGGTGGGCGTACGCGGTCGTGGCGCCCTTGTCGACAATCTGAGCTTCCCGAAAATGTTGCTCACGTGACGCGCCACCGTCTTCTGGCTGTGCACGTGCGCGAGCGAATCCAGCGCTCGGTCCTCCCCTCCCTTCATGAAACGGCAACGAAAAGTGCAAGTCGATTCTGCACGACCTGCCTATATTCCCGGTGTCTCGTACCGGGAGGAACCCGATGAAGATCGTAGCCGTTGCGTTGACACTGATCGCCAGTGCGTTCCCGCTCGCGGCGCAGGACGCCCCACGCGTCGCATTGACGCTGTCCGGCACCGACCGCGCCGAGCTGGAGGCCGTCCGCAAAGCCGTGTGGGTGGACTGGTTCTCCGGCGACACCGCCGCACTCCGCAGCGTGCTCGGCCCCGAGCTGGTGGCGATCAGTGCCGGAGCCCCTCACTGGCAATCCCTCGACGAGTCCCTTGCCGCATCTGCCAAATTCAAGGCCGACGGAGGAACGTTCGTGTCGGTGTCTTTCGACTCGCCGCTGACTCACCGCTTCGGCGAAACAGTCGTCATGTTCTCACACTACACGGTGGTCACGGAAATCGGCGGCCGGCGCCAGACACAAAAGGGACGGGCGACCGAGGTGTTCGTCCGCGCGAACGGCAGCTGGGTGCATACGTCGTGGCACCTCGACGCGGAGGAGGCGCCGTAGCGCGTCGCATGCGACGACCTCAGGCCTGGAACGGATGGCTCGCCAGCTCCCGTACCCTCCGTCGTCTCTCCTCCAGACCGAGGGTGCGCCACAGCGAGGCGCGGACTCCAAACGTACGCTGAAATGTGCGGCAGAAGTGACTCTGATTCTCGAACCCGGACCGGTAGCACGTCTCGCTCACGCTCCGGCCCGAGTCGAGCAATTCTGCGGCCGCTGCCAGCCGGCATCGCATGACGTAAGCATGCGGCGCCGTCCCCACGTAGCGGCGGAACGCGCGCGTGAGCGGAGCGCTGGTCAGCCCGACGTCGCGGGCACGATCGGCGACGCTCCGGCGCGATACGGGGTCCGACTCGATCGCCCGGCACGTGGCGACCACGGCCTCGAGTGTCGCGCGACGCGCGGCATAGTGTCCACGCGCCATGCCCTCACCAGTCTCGACCTCGAGGGCCGTCAGTGCCGCCAGGGCCCACCGCTCCAGCTGAAACGTGTCTCCTTTGGCCGCAGCGTCACGAATCCCGTGCTGCACGTATGCCAATCGCGGCGTAGGCGATCTGCGTACGGCCCAGAGGGTCCGTTCCCAGACGTGTTCGAAGTCCCCGGCGGAATGCGGCTCGAATCCAATGGAAAGACACACGTCGCTCGGATACTGCTCGTGGTGTCGGCAACTGAAGGTGAATCCCGGTCGAGAAAGGAACACGCTTCCCCGCTGAAGCCGCACGCGTTGGCGGCCGAGCACGACATCGAACGTACCCGACAGGACGAACGCGATGGCCCAGCGGCTCGAGCGTTCCTCCTCAGGGTCAACGTGCGCCTCGTGCGGAGGGTGGTCGAAGCGGCTCACCGACACGTCCGACGTCGCACATAGGAGTTGGTAACGGTTCATCGGCTCAATCGCGCGAGTCGCAATTTCGCAACGCGACGCCACTCATTCGACTCCACAAGACCATGTTCCCGAATCGCGGCATGATCCGCCGCACACGGTTGAAGATGGTTCGCCAGTGAGTCCAGGTCGCCGCCCGCGAACGTGTCCGCGACGGCCTCACAGGGACCGATGAAATTGACGGCTCGAAAAGCATGTGCGATACATGACCTGTGCATAGCAGTACCATTCGAAATCGTGCCAAACTACGAAAGATGGGCCGACGCATGGCTCGACTCAAGCGTTGAGTTGAGATGAATGAGCTAGAACACGGCCGCGAGTGCTACAGGCGACGCTCATGGGGGGACGCCTACCACGCGCTTCGGTCCGCGGACCAGGCAACCCCGCTCGACGTCGACGACCTCGACCTCCTGGCCACGGCCGCCTATCTCACCGGTCGCGACCTCGAGTTTCTGCAAATCCTCGAACGCCTCTATCGCATCAACATCGAGTCGGGCGACGGAGCGCGCGCCGCGCGCTGCGCGTTCTGGCTGGCGATGACGTTTCTGGTACGCGGAGAAGGCGGCCGGTCAAACGCTTGGACGGCGCGCGGCCAGCGGCTCGTCGACGGCCGCAACTGCGTCGAGCGAGGATACCTGGCCGTTGCGGTCGCCGAGCAGCAACTACGCGAGGGACAAGCCACGGTGGCGCATGCGACCGCCGGCCGGGCGGTGGCAATCGGGCAGGAGTTCAAGGACGCCAACCTCACGGCCGCGGCCTGTCACGCGCAAGGGCGCGCGCTCATCGACCAGGGCGACGTCGCGGCCGGTCTCAAGTACCTGGACGAGACGATGCTCGCCATCGTCGCGGGTGAGTTGTTGCCAATCATGACGTGGTTGTACTGCAGCGTCATCGATAGCTGTCGTCAGGTCTATGCGCTGGGGCGCGTCCGCGAGTGGACCGCCGCGTTTTCCAGCGTGTGCGAGCAACAGTCGGATATGGACGCGTTCACCAGCGTCTGTCTCGTGCATCGTGCCGAGATCATGCAACTGCAGGGGGCGTGGCCGGAGGCGTTGATCGAGGCCCGCCGAGCGTGTGAACGGGCCCAGCGCGCCGATCGTAGGCCCCCGGGCGCCGCGCTGTATCAACAGGGCGAAATTCATCGCCTGTGCGGCGAGTTCGGGAAGGCGGAGGACGCCTATCGTGTCGCGAGCAAACTGGGATTCGAGCCGCAACCCGGATTCGCTTTGCTGCGACTGGCTCAAGGACGCACCGATGCGGCGAGCGTGACGATCCGCCGGCTGACGAGCGCGACCAGTGATCGGGTGCGACTCGCCGGACTCCTGCCGGCGCACCTCGAGATCATGCTCGCGAGTGGCGATCTCGAGGAGGCCCGACGCGCCCGCGATCACCTGCGCGAGCTGGCGCACGCGTTCGACACCGACGTGCTTCGCGCAGTGGTGGCGCACGCCGACGGCGCGATAGCCATCGCTGAAGGCCACCCCCACGCGGCGCTCGATCCGCTTCAGCGCGCATTCAGCCTCTGGGAGTGCCTCGACGCCCCGTATGAGGCTGCACGCGTGCGCGTGCTCATCGGACGGGCGTGTCACTCGCTCGGCGACGAGGAGGCGGCAGGCCTCGAGCTCGGGGCGGCCAAGTCCGTCTTCGAGCGACTCGGGGCGCGGCCGGACCTGGCCCGCCTCAATGCGCCGAACCCCCCGGCTCAGCCGGTCGCGAAGTGCCCGTTGACGGCTCGTGAGCTTCACGTGCTGCGCCTGATCTCGACCGGCAGAACGAATAAAAGGATTGCCGACGAGTTGTGCCTGAGCGAGCGAACAATCGACCGTCATGTCACCAACATACTGACCAAGCTCGACGTGCGGTCGCGCACGGCCGCCACGGCGTACGCGTACGAGCACAAGCTGTTCTGACCCTCTGACTTGGCGGAAACCACCCACTCTCCTGCATCCCAAAATTGGGTGGGTTCACCGAAGCGCCGCGGCTGCCTCCGCCGCAGATTCGAACTGCGAGCGACAAACCTCGCGAATCGAACCACGACGAGGAAGTCATGGCCAACAATCGATCCGAACATCAACCCGTACGCGCCGTGCTGTTAGCGGCCATCCTGATCGGCGGGTGCGATGAACTTGCCGATCCGAAGGCCGAGTGCGAGGCGCTGCACGCGGCGGGATTGGCC
>JBOHRM010001112.1:0-4543 GCA_050732715.1 Longimicrobiales bacterium | reverse complement strand
CCCACGCCGCCGGCCGGTATGCGATCCGGGTTCACCCGGAACATCGTCCGGCAATGGGGACAACGTATGTTCATGACTTCGACGGCGCTTCTTCTGCGCTACGAATCCCTCTCGTCAGGGCCCCGGTCCGAGAACTCATGCAGGTTTGCCCTGGCGGCGGCCGCCGCGGCGGCGGCCCTGCGCCGAGGACTCGACGTCTTCGCGCGCGTCCAGTACGAGCTCGATCTTGCGCGTCGCCAGGCTCACCGCCGCCACGCGGACACGCACGTGATCACCGAGCCGAAAACGGCGGCGGCGGTTCTCGCCCACCAGCGTGTACTGATCCTCGACGTACACGTAGTAGTCGTCCTCGATCGAGCTCACGTGAACCAGGCCTTCGATGAAAAAGGTGTCCAGCAGGACGAAGAAGCCAAACGACGTGACGTTGCTGATCGTGCCGTGGAACGTGTCACCGAGGTGTCGCTCCATGAACTCGACCTTCTTCAACTCGACGCTGTCGCGCTCGGCGGCGATCGCCACGCGCTCTCGTTCGCTCGCCCGCCGCGCGATCTCGGGCAGCTCGGCGGCGGCGCCGCGATCGACCGGCGCGCCGTCGAGGAACCGGGCCCCACAGAGCCGGTGCACAACGAGATCGGGATAACGCCGAATCGGCGACGTGAAGTGCGTGTAGTGGCTCGCCGCGAGCCCGAAATGGCCGGCATTCTCCGCGCTGTACCGCGCCTGCTTCATCGACCGTAGCACGACCGTCGAGATCAGGCTCTCCTCGGGCCGCCCACGCGCGCGCTCGATCAGACGCTGTAACTCGAGCGGACCGGGCGCGGAGTCGCCCGAGAGCCGATAGCCGAGCGTTGCCACGAAATCGGCGAGCTGCTCGAGGCGGCTCGGGTCCGGCGACTCGTGGATGCGATAGATGAACGGCATCCTGGCGGCGGTGGCCGCGGCCGCCAGCGTTTCGTTCGCGAGCAGCATCATCTCCTCGACCAGCCGGTGGCTCTCGAGGCGCAACACGCGTTGGATGTCGGTCGGCTCGCCGGCGCTGTTCAGGATCACACGCGCCTCCGGCAGATCGAAATCGAGACTGCCGCGCGCTTGCCGCCGAACACGCAGGACGCGGCCGAGGCGAGCGAGCTGACGCAACGCCTCATCCGTCGCGCCATCGATCGACCGGTCGCCATCCAGAACGGCCTGCGCGTCGTCGTAGCTGAGGCGATGCCGGCTGCGAAGCACCGAGCGCACCAGCCGATGGCCGCGCACCTCGCCATCCTCGCCAATCGTGATCAGCACGCTCATGCCCAGGCGATCGCGGTCCGGCACCAGCGAGCACAAGTCACCAGACAGTGCGTGCGGCAGCATCGGGATCACCCGGTCGACGAGGTAGACGCTCGTTCCGCGGGCCAGCGCCTCGACGTCCAGCAGCGTCCCCGCCGTGACGTAGTGGGAGACATCGGCGATATGCACGCCAATGCGCCACAGCCCCGGGCCGGCCGGCTCGATCGACAGCGCGTCATCGTGGTCCCGCGCGTCCGGAGGATCGATCGTGAACACCAGCGTCTCGCGCAGGTCCAGCCGTCTCTCGACATCGGCGTCCCGAATGCCGCGCTCGCGCAGCCGCTCCGCCTCGACCTCGACTTCGGCCGGGAAATCCAGCGGCAGCTCGTGGCCGTACGCCACCGCCAGCACGTCGACGCCGGGCGCCGAAAGCGGACCGAGCACGCGCTCGACCTCACCGACGGGACCCCGCTGGTCGCCGCCCCAGTCCGTCACGCGAACCACCACGACGTCGCCGGACTTCGCGCCCAGCGCCTTGCCCGACAAGATCAGAACATCGCGCGCGATGCTCCGATCCTCCGGCTCGACGAAGCCCAAGCTCCGCACCGTGCGGTACGTGCCGACGATCGTTCGCCGCGCGCGCTCGAGCACTCGAATGACGCTCCCCTCGACACGCGGGCCGCGCCGGCGTCGCTCGATGCGCGCGACCACACGATCGCCGTCAACGGCCGTCCCCGTCGCATCAGAAGGGATATAGACATCCGGTCCGCGTTCATCCGGATTGACGAAACCGGCACCACCCCGGATCGATTGGAAGCGGCCCGCCACGAGGTTGATCTTCTCTGGAACGGCGTAGCGCTGGCTCTTCACCCGGTACACGACGCCTTCGTCCTCGAGCTGCTCGAGCTGCGCCTTGAACGTCGCGTAGTCCTTCGTCGCGACGCCGAGGCCACGGGCCAGCTCCTTTGCCTTCAAGGGTCGGCCCGCCGCGGAGCGCAAGAAATCGACGATCGCGGAAGGGGCTACGCGAGTCATCGGAGTCAGCGAGTCGCGAGTCGGCGAGTCGTGAGCTCCGCCCTCCCACCCGGATCGGAGACTCGTGACTCGCACTGCGCGACTCGCGAATCGTGACTCGCGACTCGGGACTCAGAACTCGTCAACACGTCACTACAGGGGCTTCGCCTCGTCCACCAGCATGATCGGGATGTCATCGCGAACCTCGTACCGCAGCCGGCACGCGTGACAGATCAGCTCGTTCGACTCCCGCCGGTACTCGAGCTCGCCCTTGCACTTCGGGCACACCAGGATTTCGAGAAGCTGTGGATCGAGCATTGGAGCCTTTGGCTTCAGGGGTTCGCAATAATGGCAGCGTTTCTCGCAAAGACGCCAAAATCAGCGCGAAGCTCGCAACGAGGGCTTGTGGCCCGTCACGGACCACTGGGCGGATCTCCGTAAAACTTTGCGTATTTGGCAGATGTGAATTGTGTCGTGCGCGCGTCCGCGGACTCAACTGCGGCCTCAAGTTTCACGGCGCTACCGCTCACCTTTCGATCGGTCCCGCACGGAAAAACCCAGGTGCCGCAACGCCGACGCCTTCTTTCGCCACCCCGGCAGCGTCTTCACCCACAGGTCGAGGTAGACCCTCGCACCTATGAACGCTTCGATTTTCTCGCGCGATCGCTCACCGAGCCGCTTGATCCGCGCACCGCCCTGCCCGATCACGATCGGCTTCTGACTCTCGCGCTCCACGTAAATCGTAGCGCGAATGTAGATCGGATCCGCCGCCTCGCGATACTCCTCGATGCGCACGACCGTCGCGTACGGCACCTCCTGCTCATACTCTTCGAGGATCGTCTCGCGGACCAGCTCGGCCACGAAGAACCGCACCGGCTGGACCGCAACCTCGTCCTCCGGATAGAAGAACGGATTCCGCGGCAACGCCCCGACCAGCGCATCGCGCAACACCTCCACACCCTGACCCGTCAGCGCGGACACCTGGTGGCTGTCCGTTCCGAGCTCGCGGCGACTCCAACCGTCCAGCTCGTCCACAATCTCACAACCCGCGGCGTCGATCTTATTGACCGCCACGACCAGGTCCGACGCACGCCGGCGCACCGCGTCCAAACCCACACCGGTCGGTAGGTCACCCGGCCGCGTGGCATCCAATACGAGCAAGACGACATCGGCGTCCGCGACCGCCGCCAGCGCGGCATCCAGCATCGCCTGCTGCAATGCATAACGTGGCTCGAGCAAACCCGGCGAGTCGACGAAAACCGCTTGTGCACCCGGCACCGTCAGAATCCCCGCCACCACCTCGCGCGTCGTCTGCGCCCACGGCGTCACGATGCTCAACTTCTCGCCGAGAAACGCATTCAGCAGTGTCGACTTGCCCGCGTTCGGACGGCCCACCATCGCAATGTGGCCCGCGCGCGTCGCGCCGCCCCGTCCGCTCGGATCCTCTTCGGGCATTCGGCCGAGAAACTAGGAACGCCCGGCGAAATGGCGCAAGGACAATCCAATAGAAGGTCGAAAAACGGTCGGCGCCCTGGCCTATAAAGAAACGCCTCCCGCACCGAGTCGGCACGGGAGGCGTTCCAATCAAACAGCCGGCGACGACGTACTCTCCCACCGGGTCACCCCGGCAGTACCATCCGCGCGGCGAGGCTTAACGACCGTGTTCGGGATGGGAACGGGTGTGGCCCTCGCGCCATAGCCACCGGCCATTTTTATGGCCAGAACAAAGATCGGGGTAGAGACGAACCGCCATGGCGGCTGCAATGCGGACCTTGAAGCAGAGGACTCAGGATCGAGAACTCAGGACTTGGTTAACCCCACACCAAGCCTCGAGTCCTTATCTCCTGGTCCCAATTAAGAGGCCAAGCCTCTCGGGCGATTAGTACGGCTCGGCTGCGACGCTCACGCGCCTTGCACCTGCCGCCTATCGACGTCCTGTTCTCGGACGGCCCTTCAGGGGTCTTACGACCCGGGAGCGCTCATCTTGGGGGAGGCTTCCCGCTTAGATGCTTTCAGCGGTTCTCCCGTCCCGACGTAGCTACCCGGCGCTGCCGCGGGTGCGACAGCCGGTACACCAGAGGTCGGTCCGTCCCGGTCCTCTCGTACTGGGGACGGCGCCCCACAACGCTCCTACGCCCGCGACGGATACAGACCGAACTGTCTCACGACGTTCTAAACCCAGCTCACGTACCGCTTTAACCGGCGAACAGCCGGACCCTTGGGACCTTCTCCGGCCCCGGGATGCGATGAGCCGACATCG
>JBOHRM010001111.1:0-1339 GCA_050732715.1 Longimicrobiales bacterium | reverse complement strand
GGTGCACGCCGGCACGCACGCAGACGGGCCGCTCCACTTCTCGGACCTCGGCCCGCCCGTCGGGGAGCTGCCGCTCGACGCCTATATCGGACCCGCGATCGTGGTCGACGCGCGCGGCCGCGACGTCATTGATGACGCCACGCTCGCTGGCGTCGAGCTCAACGGCGTCGAACGCGTCTTGTTCTGCACGCACGGCGGCGGCGACGCCGCGGTGTTTCCGGGCGATTTCGCGACGCTCGATCCCGCGCTCGTCGAAAGGCTCGGCGAGGCGGGTGTGCGCCTGGTCGGCACCGACGCGCCGTCGGTCGACCCGCTAAATTCGACCACGCTCGACGCGCACCACGCGCTAGCCGCGCGCGGCATCGCGATCCTCGAGAACCTCGCGCTTCACGACGTCGCGCCCGGCCGCTACACGCTGATCGCGCTGCCGCTCCGGCTCATCGAGGCCGATAGCTCACCCGTGCGCGCCGTGCTCGTAGATGGCCAGGACTGAACAGGACCGAACCCGCAACCCTGAAACTCGAAACCCCTCGCGGAGGCAACACACAAATGCTGGATGTCGGCAAGATCGTCAAAAAGATTCAGGAGATGCGTGACGACGGCTACCTGTCGGACGCGATCCTGCGCGAGGTGGTGAAGCAGATCAAGGCCTCGGAGGCGGACTACCACTTCGTCGGCGTGTACAAGCACGACCCCGACGAGAAGATGCTCTGGCTGCACAACTACATGGGCACGCCGACCGACCACCCCCGCATCGAGGTCGGCCGCGGCGTGTGCGGTACCGCCGTCGCCGAGAGGCGCAACCAGAACATCCCGGACGTCTCGAAGATCGACAACTACCTCGCGTGCAGCCCGCGCACGAAGTCTGAGCTGGTCGTGCTGATCCGCGCCGGCGATGAGATCTTCGGCCAGATCGACATTGACAACCGCGAGCTGAACGGGTTCCCTGAGAAGGACCAGGAAGCCGTCGAGATGGTGGCGGACAAGCTCGCCGAAGTCTTCATGGCCGAGCGCCGCTGATCTCGCGCTGCGCGCTCGGGTTCCGGGTTCCGGGTTCCGAGTTCCGGGTTAGCGCCGCTCTCTCCAGCTCGAAAGCCGGGGGGCGTGGAGAATGGCCGTTCGGAGGGAGATGCTTCGCGAGCTGCTCGCGCCGAATCCGTCTCCGATGACGCTCGCGGGCACGCGCACGTTCTTGATCGGCAACCACCCCGTGGCGGTCATCGATCCTGGGCCCGACATCGCGTCGCACGGCAACGCCGTGGCCGAAGCCATCGGCCAGGCGGCCGCGGCGGTACTCCTGACGCACACGCACCCGGACCACGCGGGCGGCGCGCGCGGG
>JBOHRM010001110.1:0-2992 GCA_050732715.1 Longimicrobiales bacterium | reverse complement strand
ACCATGCGTTCGGCCGGCGAACTCGACGCGAATACTGGAGGCGGAGGGTTCGGCCCTGCTGCGGTGAGTAGGACAGGCTCAGGCTCGGATAGAGGGTGGTGTACGTCCGGTCGATCTCGTCATCGGTGACGCGGGACTCGAAGTATGTGCTCGCGTTCTCGCCGCGTAGCCCGCCCTGAATGCTGAACTTGCCGATCGGGTGCGACAATGTCACGTACGCCGAGTGGAACGTCTCCTGGTAATCGTAGCCGGAGTGCGTCCGCTCGCGCGGGTCCTGTGACTCGGGCGATTCGAAGATGCGCAGCAGGTTGTCATCATCCTGATCTCGCCGCGACGCGCGATAGCCGACCTCGATCTTCCCGCCGCCGAGCGGGCGGAAGTAGTCCGCCTGGATCGACAGGTTGCCGTTGCCGCTCTCGACGTCGTTCAGTGTGAGCTCGACGGGTAGCTCGACGGGCTGACCGTCGCCCATGAAGAACGCGCGCGAGTTGCGGGCGTCGTTCTCGTCCGCCCCGCTCGAGAATCTACCGTCAATGCGGAGCTCCTCCTTCTGCGGCTCGAAGAGCTGGACGAAGCCGAGGCCGATGTCCATGCTGCCCCAAAAGGACTCACCGTCATTGGTGCGATCGTAACGATCACGAGGCGTCATATCCGCGTCGAATAGGCCGTACTCGGTTAGGCCGTCGCTATCATTGCGGCTGCCGTACATCCACGCGTTCGACCAGAGGTGCGCCTGCTCGCCGACCTTCAACTCGATGGTCCAGTCCAGGTTGGCGCCGCGGCCGCGATTGTCGGACGTGCCGTTCTGCTCGAGGATCGTGACCGGATCGGTGACCAGGTTCTGGCGCCGATCTTAGAAGCTCATCTCGTTCCGATACGTGCTCACGCCTGCGCCGGTGAACATCGTGAGCCGGCCTCGCTGATAATTGAGTCGGCCATTGAAGTACTGCCTGTTGCGCGTGGAAGCATTCGCCGACACGCTACCCGACAGGCCGAGATTGAGGTCTTCTTTGAGCACGATGTTGACGATACCGCCGGAACCTTCGGGATCGTGCTTGGCTGAGGGGTTGGGCATGACCTCGACGCGATCGATTTGGTCCCCGGGAAGCTGCCGCAGGAAGTTCGCGAGCTGCTCGCCCTGCAGCGGCGCGGGCCGGCCGTTCATATGGATCTGGACGGACTGATTGCCGCGCAGCTTGACGTTGTCCTCGACATCGATCTCGAGCTCGGGGACGGCGCGCAAGACGTCGATCGCCGTGCCCTCCGCGGCGGGCATCGCATCCGTGTTGTAAACCGTGCGATCGGCTTCCACAACCATCGCGGATCGCTCGGCGTCCGCCTCGACCGCGTCGAGCTCGACCGGTGCGACCTCGAGCACGATCTCACCCAGGTCGACCTCCGGCTGCTCCTCGTTCAGCTCGATCACCTCGCTGTTCCGCCGCCGGTAGCCGATCAGGCTCACACCCAGCGTGTAGCTGCCCAGCGGAAGGCCGTCGATTCGGAACGCGCCGCTGGTCTCGGTCGCCACCTCCGTCACGACCGCGGAATCCGAGGCGCTCTGGATCGTGACCCCCACGCCGCTCAACGCCTGGCCTTCTCCATCGGTGACGCGACCCGAGATACGACCCGGCCCTTCCCCGCCGGGCCCGCCCCGGCGCTGCGCTGAAGGGTCCTGTGATTCGACCGACGTTGCTGCAAAGAGGATACAGGCGATGGCGAGCGGCACGACCGCGGCGAGTCGCATGGGGGTCTCCCGGGACGGGTGCGCGTGCGTAAGGTCCAAACTATACCATCCGTTGGACGCTCGAAGTTCCCCGAGCGTTGCCTCGACGCTTGGACGGCCAGGCTAGGAAGGCTAGGGGAAAATGCCGCGATCGAGGTAGGTGCGCGCGATCTTCTCGATCGCGATGAGGTAGGCCGCGGAGCGAAGGTCGATGCCGCGGCGCAGGCTGATCTCCCGCATCTCGTTGTACGCATTGATCATAGTCTCCTCGAGGCCGGAGTTCACCAGGTCCTCCTCGCCGGCGCCCGCCGAGATGCGTGCCAAGTCGGCGTCACTGAACGTGCGGCCGGTCAGCTGCTCGACACCGCGTAGGATACGCTGGTTGCTCGCCTCCTCGAACCGCTTCTCGAGCCGGCCGAAGCGGAGGTGTGACAAATTCTTTACCCATTCGAAATACGAGACCGTGACACCGCCGGCGTTGAGGAAGAGGTCCGGGATGATGAAGGTTCCGCGGGCGACGAGCTTATCGGCGGCTTCGTCGGTGACGGGCCCGTTCGCGGCTTCCGCGATGATGCGCGCACGGATGCGATCTGCGTTTTCCGTGGTGATCTGGTTCTCGAGCGCGGCGGGGATGAGGATGTCGCAGTCGAGCTCGAGCGCCGCGGCGGACTCGGGGATGTCGGTCGCGCCTGGGTAGCCCAGGATCGAGCCGGTCTCGGTGCGGTGCTGAAGGACATTGTCGATGTCGAGGCCGCGCGGGTCGTGGATCGCGCCCTCGCGCTCTGCGAAACCGATGAGGAGCGCGCCGGCTTCCTCGAAGAACTTCGCGGTGTGGTAGCCGACGTTGCCGAGTCCCTGCACGACAACACGTTTGCCGGCGAGCCCGGGCTCGAGGCCGAGCGCGCGCATGTCTTCGGCACGGCGGCACACCTCGCGCACGCCGAAGTAGACGCCGCGGCCGGTCGCGGCGGCGCGGCCGCGCACGCCACCGAGCGACAGCGGCTTGCCGGTGACGCATCCGGCCGCGTCGAGCTTCGACGACGCGATCGCCATATACGTGCCTGCGATCCATGCCATCTCGCGCTCACCGGTGCCGTAGTCGGGTGCGGGAACGTCGATGCCCGCGCCGATGAAGTTGCGACTGCTCAACTCGAACGTGTAACGGCGCGTGATGCGTTCGATCTCGCTGTCCGAGTAATCGCCTTTCTCGATCCGGACCGCGCCCTTGGCGCCGCCGAACGGGACGTCGACGAGCGCGCACTTGTAGGT
>JBOHRM010001109.1:0-4236 GCA_050732715.1 Longimicrobiales bacterium | reverse complement strand
CGGCATCCCCGTGCGGCGCGGCCGCGCGTTCATGGACCGCGACGTCGCGGGTGCGCCCCGCGTCGCGATCATCAACGAGGAAATGGCCGAGGCATGGTGGCCCGAGCGTAGCGCGATCGGCGGCGCCTTCACGATCGGCGGCGAACGCCATGTCGTGGTAGGTGTCGTCGGCAACACTGCTTGGCGGGGACTGTCTCCGGGCGGGTCACCGTTCGTCTACCTGTCCGCACTACAGAACGCCGGGCGGCTGGCGATCGGCCGCCGGGCGACCTTCCTGGTGCGTACGACCGTGCGCAACGACGAGCAGCTGGTGCCGCTGCTGCAAACGCTGCTGCGTTCGATCGACCCGGCGCTCGCGGTCATCTCGTCCGGCACCATGGAGGCAGAGCTGGCGACGACGCTCGCGCCGCAACGGGCGGCGGCGACGCTCCTCGCCGCTTTCGCCCTGCTCGCCCTCATCCTCGCCGCCGTCGGCATCTACGGCGTGGTGGCGTCCGGCGTAGCACAGCGCCGCCGTGACTTCGGCATCCGCCTAGCCCTCGGCGCACGCGGCGATCAGCTGATCGCACTCGTCGCGCGAGGCGTCGGAGTACCGCTGCTCATGGGCGCGGCCGCTGGGGTCGCTGGCGCCGCGGCCCTCGGGCATACCGTGCGAGGCATGATGTTCGGTGTCGCACCAACGGACCCCCCAACGCTCGCGGGCGCGCTCGCGGTGCTCACGCTCTCCGCCGCCATAGCGACACTCCTTCCCGCGAGGAAGGCCGCGCGTACGGACCCGCTCGAGGTCATCCGCGCGGAATAGGCGCCGAACGTCGCACTGCGCGTCGAATGATCCGACCGAGTTGGCTGGCATAGATACCGCTGGTGTGTCGTCAACGTGACGTGGGCCGATTTCGTTTGGCCGCGAGCTACTGTTCGCGACGCTCGCATTGATCGCGCTGACGATCGCGCGGAATAATCGCCAGAAGGCACCGGAGCCTCGTTATCCGAGCTTACTGATTTGCTGATTCGACAATTCGAGGCACTACACCACCGGGACTTCCGAAGTGGGCCACGACGCTGCCAACGTCACCCCGATCCGGGTCAACGAAGCGCTTGAGATCGGGCGCGTAGTACAGACAGCCCGCTTCTTCGGGCGGCCGGCGACGGACAAAGCGTTCGGCAGAATCCAACGCATCAAGCCAGGCCGCCTTGAGCGATTTGACATCGATAGGCTCGGTCACGTGTAGGCGGGCCAGATCCTCGGGCCGAACCTTGCCGCGCCGACGCAACAGCTCGAGAAGCGAAAGCGGCGAAAACCCGGGGTCTTTTCCTACTGCGGCCCAGACTAAGAGGCCTAGCTTCAGCACATGCTTGTGACAGTACAAGGCATCTAGCAGGTCCCGAGGCTCATCCCTGCCGGCTAACGCCAAAACCTTGTTGGTCGCCAGATCGACCGGGTGCAGGCGGTAGCCGAACTCCTCGCTACGCTCGACGGGCATGAAGCGCCAGCTGGAATCGTACGCCCACTCGACCTTGGTAGCTTCGTCGCCTCGTCGGACCAATGCACGGATGTAGCCCGGTTGCGTCAGTTCCGGCTCGAGCATATAGCCCTGAGCCCGAAGGGTTCGGCGGTCCGCCTCGTATGCGGACGCGACCCGCTCCGGGCTGTCGTGGAAGTAGTCGAGGTCCTGGCTGTAGCGCTGCGTGTTCGGTGCAGCCAGAATCGCAGCACCGCCGGCAAGGTAGCTGTCCTCGCTGCGATTCGCGGCCAACAGCCGACCGAGCTCCGCTTGATACTTCGTTAATGGCACAGCCTCGCCGCGACCTCCCATGCCCGCCGGCCGCCGTATTTGCGCAGCTGTTCCGCCACCCACGGCACATCCGCCGATGTGATGTTCAGATCCGGGGCGTACGACCAGAAACACTGCGCGTAGAACACGCGGTATGCCCTCCGCGCTTCGCGAACGCGAACCATTGCACGCGCAGCTTCGGGGTCGAGCCTGCGCCGGCTTGCCTTGCCGCCGCGCCGCCCGATCTCAGCCAGGTAAGCCCGGACCGCTTTGTCCATGCCCATATGATAACCCGCTTATGATAGGAATTCAAGCGTGACATCTGTCGGATCTCGCGGCGGTCCAGCTCGAGGATGCGGTCGCCGCGGTCCAGGCCAGCCTCGTAGAGAGGGCGGCCGACGGCGTGGGCGCCGCAATGTCGCGGGGTCGAGCGACGTCCGCCCGCGGCTCGGTCGAACGAGGAAGCGTCACGCGACGATGACATGCGACTCGTCAGGCGTTCGCGCGGCGAGGAATTCTTCGGGCGTGACCGCACTCAGACGGCGGAACTCACGGATCAGGTGTGACTGGTCCGAGAAACCGTACTCGGCGGCGATTCGAGACCAAGGCACGTCGCTCTTGCCCCGACACGCGTTGATCACCCTCTGGAAACGCTCAACGCGGCCGTAGGTTTTGGGCGCGAGGCCGACCGTTTCGCGGAACTGTTTGATGAGATGGCGGTTGCTCATGCCCAGCCGTGCACAGACCTCGCCGACGGGCGTGCCGTGCGCGCTACTGCGCAGCAAGTCGATCCCCCTGCGCACGGTCGCGAAGTAGGGGTGCACCGCCGCGCGGCGCTCGAGGAGCCACCGCTCGAACGCACGGCAGCGCGCCTCGTCGTCAGCGACGTCTCGCAGCCGCGTCCACAGCTGGTCCGTCGCTCCCGGGCCGATCAGATCATCGAGCTCGATGACGCGGTTGGCCAGCTCGTCCATCGGCAGGTCGAAGAACGCATGCGCTCCGCCCGCGCGACGGCCTGGAGCGCGGCCGCCCCATTAATGACCCTTGTTCGCCCCGTACTCTGCATGGGCGGCCCCGCCCATGTGGTCCGGGGCGGTGCAATGTCCCGAGATTGATCGGCGAAAGCTGACCCTGGACCGAGATGTGAACGCCGACGGCATCGCGGACGCCGCAGTGGTGGCGCTGACCGCGGACAGGCACACGGGCCGGCTACGAGCCCATTCGGAACGAAGGAGGAACCTTGAGGCGGATCATCAACTCGACGTACATCTCGCTCGACGGCGTGATCGAGAGGCCACACGAGTGGCCCTCGACCGGCAATCGCGGAAGCGAGGGAGATGATGCTCAGACCGAGCTGCTGCTGAGCTGCGACGCGCTACTCATGGGACGGCGCACCTACGAGGTCTTCGCGCCGGTATGGCCGACCCGCTCCGGGGATCCGTTCAGCGACCACATCAATTCGATGGCCAAGTACGTCGTCTCATCGACGCTTGCAAATCCAGCGTGGAACAACACGACCGTGCTGACAGGCGACCCGGTCGAGCAGGTGCGCACGCTCAAGGAGGCGCCGGGCAAGAACATCGTCCAGTACGGGTTCGGGCAGCTGTCATTCGCACTGATGGAGCACGGTCTTCTTGACGAGCTGCGATTGTGGGTGCACCCGCTTTTCGTCGGCAACGCCGAGCCCAGCGACCTGATCTACCGGCATTGCCCCACGTCCCTTTTTGATCTCATTAGCACGAAGCCCCTACAAAACGGGGTCGTCATACTGACCTACAAGTTCGCCGGCACTGTCGCCGCTTGACCGAAGCCTCACCGGAACAGACCGCACGTCGAAGGCGGCATCGCGAGCACTGGACCGGGCGCGCGCGGCGCTCGACTCGATACTTGCGCACAAACGCCAAGCGGGATGCGGAGCCAAGCGCCTCACCAACGCAGACCTACTTCGTGCGTGTGAACTCCATTCGCACCACAGCGTCATCTCGACGGGGTGCGACGTAATGCCACTCCTGCGTAAGGTGCGTCGCGTCCCGGAAACGCCATGTAGTTGCATCGAAATGCCTTCGCCGTGCTCACGTCGGCTGGGGACGGTGCTCACGTAGCGCTCGGCGATATCGTCGCTGGTCGTCAGCCATACACCTGGATGGTTCACGACGTACGCGAGCACGGTGGCGCGATACCCCTTGCGGTCCTTCACCATGAGATCGATGCGTCGCACGCCGATCAGCTCTCCGAAGGCGGAACGTTTTGATTCAGCCGAAACAGGTTGGTCGGGTCGTACTTCGCCTTTACGGAGCGCAGGCGTTTCCAGGTCGGGGCGGTGTACGCCTCGCGGGCGGTCGCAGGATCGTCGTCGCTGAGGAAGCCGATATACGCGCCGGGCTCGCCATCGCTTAGGTGACTCGCTAGCTCGTTCGCCCATGCCGCGTACGCGGCATCCTCGCCCGTTTTCGCGGGCGAGGCC
>JBOHRM010001108.1:0-6250 GCA_050732715.1 Longimicrobiales bacterium | reverse complement strand
AGCTCCTCGAGGCGCTCGAGCTTGAGCGGGTCGTCCGCGAACAGCGTGCGCGCTTCCTCCTTGTCGACGACACGACGTTCGAACGGATACGCGGCCGCTGCGACCTCCTGCATCTTCGCCTCGATCGCGGCGAGGTCTTCCGGCGTGAACGGTTCATCGACGTCGAAGTCGTAGTAGAAGCCGTCGGCGATCGCGGGGCCGAAGCCGATGCCTGCGTCCGGCCAGATCTGCCGCACCGCCGTCGCCAGCACGTGCGCGGCGGAATGCCGCAGCACGTCGAGCGCGGCCGGATCGCTGTCGGTCAGGATCTCGATGGCCGTGTCGCCGCCGATCGGGCGGTCCAGCTCGACGATCGCACCGTTTGCCCTCGCCGCGACCGCCGACTTCGCGAGGCGCGGGCCAATGCGCTCGGCGACGTCGCGGGGCGTCACCGGCGCTTCGAAATCCAGGACTTTGCCGTCTGGAAGCGTGATTTTTGTCATGCGTTTCTGGTGTGGGTCGGCTTTACCCTCGAGATCATCGATGATGGCGCCGCATTCGCTGGCCGAGCGGCGAGCCATTCGATAGAAACGCGCCTTCTCCTTAGCAGCGTACTCCGCACTTCCCTCCGCGATGTTCAGGCTTGATCGACAGCGCCGCTCGAGTCGCCTGGTCACGAATCTCCGAAGCTCCTCTGGGCAGCCCCGCGGTCAACCGATGCAACGCCCGCCGCAACTCCCGCGCAAGCGCGTAAACTTCCAGCCTCTGATGATCGAGCTCCATGCGCAAAAGCTAGTGACCCCCAACCCGAAGACTCGATAGCTCGATGCGCCCACCACATGCGTGAACCACCCCTACACCTACACGTACACCTACACCTACACCTACACGTAAACCTGCCCCTGCCCTTGCCCGTACACCTACACCTACACCTACACCCATAGACGAAAAGCGGCGGCCACACGGCCGCCGCCTTCCGCCAACCAAAACCGAACCGAGCCGATCAGTACATTCCGCCCATTCCGCCACCACCGGGCATCGGCGGCGCCTTCTCGTCTTCCTTCTGCTCGACCACGACGCACTCGGTCGTGATGAGCAGACCCGCGATCGATGCCGCGTTCTGGAGCGCGGTGCGGGTGACCTTGGCCGGATCGATCACGCCCGCCTCGACCAGGTCCTCGTACGTGTCCGTCTGCGCGTTGTAGCCGAAGCTCGGGCTGTCGTTCGAGCGGACCTTCTCGACCACGATCGAGCCCTCGGCGCCAGCGTTCTCCGCGATCTGACGGATCGGCTCCTCGAGCGCGCGCCGCACGATGTCGACGCCGATCTGCTCGTCCGGCTCGGCGACCTCGACAGCGCCCAGCTTGCCCTGGATACGCAGGAACGCGACACCGCCACCCGGCACGATGCCTTCCTCGACCGCCGCACGCGTCGCGTGCAGCGCGTCCTCGACACGCGCCTTCTTCTCCTTCATCTCGGTCTCGGTCGCCGCGCCGACGTTGATCACCGCCACGCCGCCCGCCAGCTTCGCGAGACGCTCCTGCAGCTTCTCCTTGTCGTAGTCCGACGTCGACTTGTCGATCGCGACGCGAATCTCCGCGATGCGACCCTTGATCTTCTCCGACTCGCCCGCGCCGTCGACCAGCGTCGTGTTGTCCTTGTCGACCACGATCCGCTTCGCTTGACCGAGATCACTGACCACCGTGTTCTCGAGCTTGAAGCCGACTTCCTCACTGATGACCTGGCCGCCGGTCAGGACCGAGATATCCTGCAACATCGCCTTGCGCCGATCCCCGAAGCCCGGTGCCTTCACCGCGCACACGCGCAGCGTGCCACGCAGCTTGTTCACCACCAGCGTCGCCAGCGCCTCACCCTCGACTTCCTCGGAAATGATCAGCAACGGCCGGCCCATCTGCGCCACCTTCTCGAGCACCGGCAGCAGGTCCTTCATTGAGCTGATCTTTTTGTCGTGAATCAGAATCAGCCCGTCCTCGAGCACCGCCTCCATGCGCTCCGGATCCGTCACGAAATACGGCGAGAGATAGCCACGGTCGAACTGCATCCCCTCGACCGTCTCCAGCGTGGTCTCGAGGCCCTTCGCCTCCTCGACCGTGATCACGCCGTCCTTGCCGACCTTCTCCATCGCGTCCGCGATCAGGTCGCCGATCTCCGGGTCCGAGTTCGCTGAGATCGCGCCGACCTGCGCAATCTCCTTCTTCCCCTTCGTCGGCGTCGAAATCGCCTCGAGCTCCGACACGACCTTGGCCACCGCCTTTTCAATGCCGCGCTTGATCGCCATCGGGTTCGCACCCGCCGTCACGTTCTTCAAACCCTGCTGGAAGATCGCTTGCGCCAGCACCGTGGCGGTCGTGGTGCCGTCACCCGCCAGGTCGCTCGTCTTCGTGGCGACCTCCTTCACCATCTGCGCACCCATATTCTCGACCGGGTGGTCCAACTCGACTTCCTTCGCCACCGTCACACCGTCCTTCGTGACCGTCGGCGAGCCGAACTTCCGATCGATGACAACGTTCCGGCCCTTCGGGCCCAGCGTCACCTTCACCGCCTGCGCTAGCTTGTCTACGCCCCGCTTGAGCGCCGCCCGCGCCTCGGTGTCGAACTGTAGCTCCTTCGCAGCCATTGCTGCCTACCTCCGTCTTGGTTCGTGATTAGCTCGTGATGACCGCGAGTACGTCCGACTCGCGCAGGATCAGATACTGCTCGTCGCTCAGCGTGACCTCCGTTCCGCTGTACTTGCCGTACAACACACGGTCGCCCTGCTTCACCTCCAGCTCGACCCGCTTCCCCTCATCCGTCAGCTTGCCCGGACCCACCGCGACAACCTCTCCCTGCTGCGGCTTCTCCTTCGCCGTGTCCGGGATGTACAGGCCTCCGCGCATCTGCTCGGTCTCCTCGAGCGGCTTGATCACGATCCGGTCCGCCAGCGGCCGGATCTGCGTCTCAGCAGCCGTTGCCATGTGCGAATTCCTCCGCGTTTCTAATGGTTGATGACTCGCGCTCGCGTCGCCTAGCACTCAACACCATTGAGTGCCAGCAACGCGCCGGAATAATAGCGGGTGCGAACGACCTGTCAAGGTCTGCCCGCGACCCGCGCAGCCACGCGCAAGAAGCACACACCGTTCCAGCGATTCCCGCCAAAACGGCGTACTTGGCGGTGCCGAACTGGCTGAGATTTCGGCGGGCGATAGGGATCGAAAGCAGCGGAAACGAATGTCGCGCCGGGGCAGCAGCTGGATCGTCCCACCCCGCGCGCCGAACGGCCGGGTTCCGGCATTGGGCTCGAACGCGCCATCGCAAAGCAGGTCGGCCGTCGATTCTGATCAGCTCGGTGAGGGCTGCGAGGCTGTGGGCGATTCCGCAATGTGGCGGTGGGCGAGGGCGAGGCCGTGGAGTGTGAGGAAGGGCTCGACGCTGTCGATGGTGCGGCAGTGGGGGGCAACGAGCGAGGCGAGGCCGCCGGTGGCGACGACGAGGATGTCGGGCTGGTTCCATTCGTCCTTGATGCGGCGGACGATGCCATCAATGGCTTCGACGGCGCCGTAGAATATGCCGCTTTGGAGGACGGTCTCGGTGCGTTTGCCGATGACGGTCTGGGGCGGTTCGAGGTCGACGCGCGGCAGCTTGGCGGTTCGGCGCACGAGTGTCTCGGCGCCGGTCTGGATGCCTGGGCTGATGACGCCGCCGAGGAAGGTGCCGTCGGCGGTGATGCAGTCGAAGGTGGTGGCGGTGCCGAGGTCAACGGCGATGGTGTTGCGGCCGAAGAGGTGGGAGGCGGCGAGGGTGTTGGCGATGCGGTCGGCGCCGACGGTGAGCGGTTCATCGACGGCGAGCTGGATCGGGAGCGGCGAAGTGGCCCCGACGATGAGCGCGGGGACGCCGACGTGGCGTTGGCATGCGTCGACGAGCACCGGGGTGACGGGTGGCACGACGGAGCCGATGGACGCGGCGCCGATCTGTTCGGTGTCGAAGCCGGACTCGCGGATGAGGGATCGGATGAGCAGTCCCATCTCATCGACGGTGCGCTCGGTCCGCGTCGAGATGCGCCAATGGTCCGTGAGCTGATCGGCGTCGAAGAGGCCGATGACCGTTTCGGTGTTGCCGACGTCGAATGTTAGTAACATCTCAACTCCTGACGGATTGGCCGT
This sequence comes from Longimicrobiales bacterium, assembly GCA_050732715.1. Classification (GTDB taxonomy): domain Bacteria; phylum Gemmatimonadota; class Gemmatimonadetes; order Longimicrobiales; family RSA9; genus JBOHRM01. The sequence continues at coordinate 2,108 of JBOHRM010001108.1, read as the reverse complement.
GCCCGAGGTCAATGAAACACATGGACCAATAAGGATGCTCGCGCCAAGGCGCCAAGCCCGCCAAGAGTCATCCAGGGCCCTTGGCGATCTCTTCGCGGGCTTCGCGTCTTAGCGCGAGGATTCCCACCATGCGCCGGGGCCGATGGGATATCCGAGACTCGATTCAGCGACCAGACGCACGGTACCGCTGAGCAGAATTCGCTTGCCGGCAGCGGAATCGACGAGTAGAGCGCCTTCGGTCGTTATGCCGTTCGCGGTGCCGCGGATCGTGTTGTCGACGACGACGTGCGCGCCGCGAAGGACATCGCGGCGCGCGTATTCGTCGAGGATCGCGTCATCGAGCGGTTCGCCGGCGCGGCGGATGGTGCTATCGAGCTCGGCGAACAGCGAGGCCGCGAGCTGGGCGCGCGCGGTTTCGCGGCCGGTCGCGATCGCGAGCGATGTTGCGTGGGCGTCTACGTGGGCGGGCAGCTCGGCGGCGCGCTGGTTGACGTTGATGCCGATCCCGGCGATCACGTAGTCGGCGCCGCCGGTGAGCTCGCCCTCACACAGAATCCCCGCGATCTTTCCGCTGCCGGCGATCACCAGATCGTTCGGCCACTTCAACCCCACGACCACGGGCGCGACGGTCTCGATCGCGCGGGCGACGGCGAGGCCGACATGGATCGGGATGGCGGTCGGCGCGCGCAGCGAGGTTCGGGGCGGCGGCCGCAGCACGACGGACAGGAGCAACGCGCGGCCGTGCGGCGCGTACCACGAGCGACCGCGGCGGCCCTTCCCCGCGGTCTGCTCGTCGGCGATGACGGCCGAGCCGGTCGGTGCGCCGCGTTCGGCGAGCCTCTTCGCCTCGTCGTTGGTCGAGGTCGTGCGGGCGAAGATGCGCAGCTCGGGCACGCCCCAGGTCCGCGCCCAAGCTCGTACCGGCTCGTCCTCCCATAGTTCGAGCTCGGCGGGCGGGACGTCTTCCCCGGGCGGCGGGAGGCTAGCGCCGGCGCCACGACCTGGGCTCGGGGCGTGGGGACCCGCGCGTTTCGAGCCCGCGCCATCCTGCGTCACGGGTGAACGATCCGCATGGACAGGTCGAGTGCGCGAGCCGAGTGTGTGAGCGCGCCGACGCTGATGAAGTCGACGCCGGTTTCGGCGATGTCGCGGACGCGCTCGAGCGTGACGTTGCCCGATGCCTCGAGCTCGGGCGGATTGTCGCGAGCTCGGGCATGGCGCACCGCGGCACGCAGCCCGTCGATGTCGAAATTGTCGAGCAGCAGGCGATCCGCACCGGCGTCGAGCACGACGTCGATGTCGTCGAGGTCGTGTACCTCGACGATGACCGGCAGTCCTCGTGCGTTCTGCTCGCGCACGCGAGCGATCGCCTCCGCGACATCGCCGGCCAACGCGATGTGGTTGTCCTTGACCAAGACCGCGTCATACAGGCCCATGCGGTGGTTTTCGCCGCCGCCGGCCCGCACGGCGGCCTTCTCGAGCACGCGCCAGCCGGGCAGCGTCTTGCGTGTGTCGAGGATTCGAGCGCCGGTGCCGGCAATGGCGTCGACGAACCGCCGGGTCAGCGTCGCAACGCCCGAAAGATGCTGGAGATAGTTGAGCGCGACGCGCTCGCCCGTGAGCAGTGCGCGCGCGGGGCCCTTGAGCCGGCAGATCACGTCACCAGGCGTGATGGATGCACCGTCATCCGAGACGACATCCACCTCGATGCGCGGATCGATACGGAGGAACGTCGATACCGCGGGCGCGAGCCCGGCAACGACGCCCTCCGCCTTGCTCGCGATCTCGGCGGCCGCGCGCGTCCTCGCGTGGACCACCCATTGACTCGTCCAGTCTCCCGGGCCGCAATCCTCGGCCAGGGCCAGGTCGATGAGGCTGAGGGTCGTTTCGTCGACCAGGATCGGAAGCGGCGCGCGTTCCGCGACGACCGCCGGCTGGCCTGGCTCCTCACTCACTGTGACAGCACCTCTTCGTAGAACTGCTCGTACTCGGGGATGACGCGGCTCGCGCTGTACCGCTCCGCGTCCGCGCGGGCGGCGGCGCTCGCCTCGGCCCAGACGGTCTCATCGGCGAGCAGCTCGACGCCCGCGCTCGCCATCGCCTCGATG
>JBOHRM010001107.1:0-2550 GCA_050732715.1 Longimicrobiales bacterium | reverse complement strand
TCCCACAGCCGAGCGGGGGGAACGCAACCGAGCTGATCCGCATCTTCTCGAAGTTGCGGACAAAGGCATTCAACCCGGCCTCGACATATTCTGGCCTGGATGGGTTACGCCAGTGCTTCTTGGTCGGCAGGTTCAAGACCCACTTGTGTGGGGTGCGCCAGAGGAAGAGCTTACCGATGTCATATTCGCCGGCTTCGCACAGCGCGCGGTACCGCTTGAACATCTCCGGGTAGGAGTGCTTGAACGTCAGGGCCACGCCCTTCCCCATCACACCGACCGTATTGACGGTGTTGACCAGCGTCTGGGCTGGCGATCTGAATAGGTCACCCGATACGTAGGTCAACATCTCGGCCCCCGGCAGTAGTTGCTACGCTACCCCAAGCTAGCCGTGACGCCAAGGCGGGTCAACGGCTATCCGCATCGGGAACGGCGCGGTTACGCCGTTCCCGAGGATCCTGGCATCCGGATGCGTGGTCTTGCGGGGTCGGGTACGGTTTGACTCCGGCTAGACATCTCTTGACTTTCAATACACTGTAGCTTTAGTTGGGTCACCGGCAATGGGAGGGACATGGGCTATCTGGGCGAATTCGAGCAGCTGATCCTTTTCGCGCTGCTCCAGCTCGGGGATGATGCGTACGGCGTCACCATCCGCGAGGTCATCGAGGAGCGCACCGGAAAGGTGGTTTCCGCCGGCGCGATCTACACGGCGCTCGGCCGGCTGGAGGAGCGGGGCCTCGTGCGGTCCCGCGGAGACGTTGCCCGAAAAGGCCGGATGGGCCGGCCGAGGAAATACTACAGGCTGCGCCGCGAGGGCGCGCGGGCGCTGAAGGCGTCGTACGCCACCATCCAGTCGATGGCGGGTGGGTTGATCCCGAAGCTCACCAAGCTGGTGGAGGGTTGAGAATGTCCTCAAACGGTCCGCGCCCGCCTCGCCTGCTCGTCCTGCTGGCCCGGCTGCTCCTCGGTGGCGATCAGGGACACCTCATCCGCGCGGACCTGGAGGAGTCGTTCGTCCGAGATCTGGAAAGGCGGATCCCGCTTCGTCGCGCGGGGCGACGCTACACGCTGAACCTGCTGGGCTCGATTTGGAGCGTCTGGACGGCCCGGCTCTCTCGCCCGCTGGCGCGTGGCGCGACGCTCGACGTCAAGCTCGGGCTGAGGATGCTCGCGAGGCAGCCGATGCTCACCGGTGTCGCGATGCTCGCGCTCGGCCTCGGGATCCCGTCGTCGCTCGCCCTGCATCGCATGCTCGGCGTGATGTTCAGTCCTCTGCCGGTGCCGCAGGCCGAGCGCGTGATGGGGATCCGCAACTACGGCCTTGAAGACAGCGACCCCGTCATGAGCTCGGCGCATGACTATGCTCGCTGGCGGGAGGCGCTCGGCTCATTCGAGTCGATCGCGGCTACCCGATCCTACAGCATGAGTCTCCACGCCGGCGATCCGGGCGCGCCTCCGGTACGAGGGGCCGAGATTAGCGCGTCGGCCTTCGGGCTGCTCCGGGCCTCGCCTCTGATGGGCCGCTTGCTCGGGTCGTCCGACGAATTGCGCGGTGCCCCGAACGTCGTGCTTCTCGGTGAGGACTTTTGGAGGTCCCGTTTCGGGGGTGATCCGGAGATCATCGGCAAGACAGTGAGGATCGGGCGCGCGGAACACACCGTGGTCGGCGTGATGCCGTCGAGCTTCCGATTTCCCATGGACGATGACGTCTGGCTCCCGCTGCGGGCCAGACCCCTCGACTACCCGGAGGGGGAGGGTCCCAGCCTCTACGTGTTCGGGCGCCTCAGGGATGGTGTCACGGCCGAGCGGGCCGCTCTCGAGGTCGCACAGATGACCGAGCGCCTCGCCGTCGATGATCCGCAGAGGTACGCTCGCTTGACCGGAGAGGTCGTGCCGATGCCCCTCCTCTTCCTGGGGACGGAGGAGAATTTCCGCACCAACCCCGAGCTCCTCCTGATGCAGTCGGTCATGCTGGCGCTCCTGCTGATCGTCTGCGGCAACGTCGGGATACTCATCCTGGCTCGGACCGCGACGCGCATGGGAGAGTTGTCGATCCGTACGGCGCTCGGCGCCAGTCGGACCCGGATCGTGACTCAGCTGTTCACCGAGGCGCTCGTGCTCGCGCTCGTCGCCACCGGTCTGGGTCTGATCGCGGCAGAGGCGACCGCCCAGTGGCTGATGCGCACGACCGCTCCGTTTGCGGTCCTCCCCTGGTGGATGGACCTTGGCCTCAGCACGAACACGGTGCTCGCGGCCCTGGCTCTCTCCGTGCTCGCCGCGGTGGTCGCTGGAGTGCTCCCCGCCGTTCGCGCCACCAGCCGGGGCGTCCAGGCCAACCTGCAACACGCGACGGCAGGGCGAGGCAGTGTCAGGTTCGGGCTCGGCTCGTCGCTCTTGATCGTCAGCGAGGTGGTGCTGTCCGTCGGCTTCCTGGCGGTGGGCGGGGTGATGGTGCGGAATGTCTTCCAGGATTCCACCGGCCGGCTCGGGCTGGAACCCGACCGCTACCTGCGCGCCGAGCTGCGCGTGCCGGGGATGGACGCGGCGCGGCAA
>JBOHRM010001106.1:0-2064 GCA_050732715.1 Longimicrobiales bacterium | reverse complement strand
AGCCTCGCCCTAGCCATTGCGCTGGAGATCACCAAAGAACAGCCGGCCGGTCTCGTTCTCTTCGGCGTACACGTGCTCGAACAGGGCGCTCGCATCGGGGTCGGGCGCCTGGTCCGCGAACTCGGCGGCATCATCGACCTCGCGCCGCACGCGCTCGTCGATCGCCTTCAGCTCATCGTCCGACAGGACCTCCGCCTCCTCGAGCAGCTCGATGAAGTTGCGGATCGGGTCCTTGCCCTTCTGCTCCTCGACCTCCTCCTTCGTGCGGTAGACGCCGTGCACGGGGTCGGACATCGAGTGGCCCATGAACCGGTAGCAACGCGCCTCGATCAGCGTCGGCTCGCCGGACGCGCGCGCGCGGTCGACCGCCTCCCTCACCGTCGAGTACATCGCCAGCACATTCATGCCGTCGGCCACGGCGGAGGGCATGTCATATGCGTGCGCCTTCTGCGCGATGTCATACAGCGATGACGCGCGCTCCCACGCGGTGCCCATGCCGAAACGGTTGTTCTCGACGATGTAGATGACGGGCAGCTTCCACAGTGCCGCCATGTTCAGCGACTCATGGAACGCGCCCTGATTCACGGCGGCCTCGCCCATGAAGCAGAGACACACGCGGTCCTCGCCGCGATACTTGATCGCCCAGCCGACGCCCGTGCCCAACGGGATCTGGCCGCCGACAATGCCCCAGCCGCCCAGGAAGTTGTGCTCGGCGCTGTAGATGTGCATCGAGCCGCCCTTGCCGCCCGATGAGCCGCCGGCCCGGCCGTACAGCTCGGCCATCACCGTCCGCGCGGGCACGCCCTTGAGCAGCGCTTGCACGTGCTCGCGGTACGCCGTCACCACGTAGTCGTCCGGTCGAAGCGCGGCGAACGCGCCCGCCGTGACGGCCTCCTGTCCGATGTACAGGTGGCAGAACCCGCCGATCTTGCCGATCGCGTACGCCTCGGCCGCCTTCTCCTCGAACCGGCGGCCCAGCAGCATCTGATAGAGCAGATTGTGCAGCGTCTCGCGGTCGAGACCCGCGAGCTCGGGCCGCCGACCGTTCGCCGGCGCCCGGCGCTCCTTCTTCTTCACAGTCGTCGTATCTGGCATCAAATAACCAACATGTGGGCAAGGCAGTAATCCTCGCGCAAAGGCGCTAAGCTCGCAAAGGATCCGCAAAGAGTCTCGGCGCACCCTTGGCGGGCTCTGCGTCTTTGCGCGAGGATTCCTACCATTCGTCCAGACCTAGCCTCGAAAGCGTATCGTCGGATCAGCCGGCCACGCGCCGCATCGGCTCGATCTGTACGAGCCGCAATGCCGGGCGCCGCGGTGCGATACCCGGCGAGCGCAGCTCCGCCGGCGCGGGCACATCCGCCTCGAGGATCGCACGAATCTCGCCCGCGCCGCCCGCCCGCACCGTACGCGCCTGCGTCTCGGCGTGATAGCTCGACCGCACGAGCGGACCCGACTCGACGTGCGCGAAGCCCACCTCTTCCTCGCCGATCCGCTTCCACTCCGCGAACTCGGCGGGCGTCACCCACCGCGCCACCGGCGCATGCTGCGGCGACGGCCGCAGGTACTGGCCCAACGTGATGATGTCGACCCCGGCCTTGCGCAGGTCCTCGAGCGCCGTGCGAATCTCCTCCTGCGTCTCGCCCATCCCCAGGATCACCCCGGACTTCGTCAACATCGACGGCGCAAGCCGCTTCACCACACCGAGCAACGAGATGCTGCGCCAGTACCGGCCACCCGGCCGCGCCCACGGGTGCAGCCGCTCGACCGTCTCGAGGTTGTGATTCAAGATGTCGGGCGCAGCCTCGACCACTAACCGCAACGCCGCCTCGTCACCCTTGAAGTCCGGGATCAATACCTCGACCGTCATCGCCGGCCGACGCTCGCGGCACTCGCGGATCGTCTCCGCGAAAATCGCCGCACCGCCATCCGCCAGCTCGTCCCGGTTCACGCTCGTGATCACGATGTGTTCGAGCTCGAGCACCTCGGCGGCCTCACCGACCCGACGCGGCTCGTCCCGATCGAGCTCCGTCGGCATGCCGTGCGCGATCGCACAATACTTACATG
>JBOHRM010001105.1:0-2393 GCA_050732715.1 Longimicrobiales bacterium | reverse complement strand
CTTCTGGATCGACACGATCGCTTGGTGCACCGGGTCGCTCACGTTCGGGACGTGGCGCTTGAGCGTGCTCAGGCTCATCGCCAGCGCCGCGACCTGCTGGTTGACCTCATCATGAAGGTCCAGCGAGATACGCTTCTGCTCTTCCTCGCGCTCGAGCAGCAGGCGTCCCACGAAGTCGTGAATCTGCTCCTTGCTCTGGCGCAAGGCCTCCGTGCTCTCGCGCAGCGCCTGCTCGGCTACCTTGCGCGCCGTGATGTCCGTCGCGCAGCCCACCCATTTCACGATCTGGCCTTCGTCCGAGCGAACCGGCAGGCAGCGGCCGAAGTACCAGCGACACGAGCCATCGGGCGCGCTCAGCCGGTACTCGTTCTCGTACGCCGAGCCGTTGCTCGCCGCCCACAACCACTGCTGCTGCGTGCGTTCGCGGTCATCCGGGTGTAGCGCGCGTGTCCAACCGAACCCGAGGCCCGTGCCCGCGGGCAGCCCCGTGTACGCGTAGAACTGCGGGTTGACGTAGTCGCGCGAGCCATCCGGCAGACTCGTGAAGATGATGTCGGGCACCGTCTCGGCGAGGGCGCGGAAACGCGCTTCGCCATCGCGCAGCCACTGCTCGGCCTTCTTGAGCGCCGTGATTTCAGTCGCGGTGCCGAGCACACGCGGCGCGGCGCCGCGCTCGCCGCGCACCACCGCACCGCGCGTGAGGAACCAGCGGACGTTGCCCTCACTGTCGAACACCCTGTGCTCCATTTCGGGCAGCGGCGACTCGCCGTTGACACGCCGGCCGTCGACGCTCTCGACCACGAGCTTCTCATACTTGATGACGCGCTCGAGATCGTCCGGGTGCAACCGCTCGATCACGGCCTGGTGGGTGCTGACCTGCGTGCGATCGAGGCCGAGAATGTCGTGCAGCAGGGGATCGCTCTCGATGCGGCCGGTCCCGGCGTCGTAGCTCCACACCGCGACGCGGCCGGCGGCGGTCGCCAGAGCGTACCGCTTTTGTGTCTCGATCAGCCGCTGCTCCGCCTGCTTCCGTTCGGTGATGTCACGCAGCATCGCGAGGATCTGGTCGGCGCCGCACGGCGCGATGCGCGCCTCCCACCAACGCTCGTCGCCTCGGAGCGGAAGCATGTACTCGACCACACGGGTCCCGCCGGTACGGCGCACCTCGGCGAACGCACGGCGGAACACCTGATCGAGCTCGGGCGGCAGCACCTCTGCCTGGTTGCGTCCGACGAACCGCTCGGGAGGCGCGAGCAGATCCCGCTCATCACGAGCGAAGTAATCTAGATACACACCGTTCGCATCGAGCACGAACATCAGGTCGGGCACCGCCTTGATGATCGCCCGGTTGCGGGCGTCCGTCTGCTGCCGCTCGAGCTCGGCCCGCTTGCGCTCACTGATGTCGAGCGTGATGCCGCGTAGGCCGACCGGCCGGCCGTCCTTGCCGTGAATCGGCGCGACGTGGGACTCGACCCATAGCTCGCCCCCGTCACGCGTCACCCAGCGCATTTCGTGCGTGCCGCGACGCCCCTCGCGGAGAAGCTCTACGGCCTCACGCTCGACGCGCTCGCGGTCGTCATCGTGCACCAGGGAGAGCCACGAGCTCGGGCGAGAGAGCCATTCGGCGGGCGAGTATCCGGTCATCTCACGCACGTGCTCGCTCACGAAGCCACTGCGACGGATGAAGCCCTGCGGCTCCGTCCACGTCTCCCACACAACGCCGGGAACATTGGCGATGATGTCATCCAGCCGGCGTCGCTCGCGCTCGAGCATCGCGTTCAGCCGAGCCTGCTCCTCGTCCGCGCGCTTCTGCGCGGTCAGATCGACCGCGAACGCCAGCCCACGGTCCCGGTGTCCAGGGAGCAGTGAGCCGGCGATCAGCACCGGCACGCGCCGGCCGCCCGGCAGCCGGTACGTCTTCTCGAACGGGGCGCCCTGACGGATGCCGGCGCGCAGCCGCGCGATTTCGCGCCGGCCCAGCGCGACCGGGTTCAGCTCGTCGGGTCCGATCCGATCCCACCGGACACGGCCGGCCTCGAGGTCGGCTCGGGTCTGGCCGCAGAGCGCCAGGTACCTGCCGTTCGCCTCGAGCACGCGGCCGTCGGCGTGCCAGTAAAGCACGGGAATGACGTTCGAGTCGAACAGCGCGCGGAACTGCGCCTCGCGGCCGGTGAGCCTCACGGAGCGGCCGGCCCGCCACGGTATTGCGAGGATAAGCGCCGCCGCCACGCCGGCGATCAGCGCGGGCCACACCACGGAGAGCGTCGGACCTGGCGCGCGCAGGGTTGTGCCGAGCCGAGCGGCGCCGTAGTACCCGATCAGCAGGATCGCCGCGATGAGAACGGTGCGGCCCACGCTGCGCGTGTGGCGCGTTGGATCGTTCACTGTGGGTT
>JBOHRM010001104.1:0-2235 GCA_050732715.1 Longimicrobiales bacterium | reverse complement strand
GTCATGACGGCCGCCGACCCCCCGAGCGCCGCGGTGCTCCTGTCAACGGACGGCCCCGTGGACCGAACGGCGATCGCCCGCGCGATCGAGAGCGTGGAGCGCGAGCGCGACACGGAGGACGACGACGTCGTTGACGAGGACACGCCCAGGCGCGCACCGGAGGGACTCTACTGGCGCGCGTTTGCCGCCATGAAAACGGCACACGCGCGTATCCAGGCGTACGAGGAGGCCGAGTCGTCGTTCGCGCCCGACGACGTGGAATGGGCCGCCGCGATCGGGCTGGACGAGGTGAACGCGGCGATCCAGGCCGTCGAGGCCGCGCGGGGCACGTGGCGGATGACCCTCGAAGAAGCGAACGAGAAGGCCGCGGCGCTGCTGATGGGCATGCGCGCGATCGCGCTGGTGATGCGTAACCCGCTCGCCGACAACCGTCGCGAGATCAGCGACGAGGATCGCGAGAAGCGGTTCAACGTGACGAGCGCGATCGGATACCTGCTGAGGCTGCTGGACGAGCTCGCATCCGATGGCGCGGCCGAGCGGTGGATGAGCGACGACGCGCGCGGGCCGCAATGGGACCGGCCGGACGAGGCCGAACGCGAAGCGGCGTGAACGGCGGGACTCGCAACGGTGAGGACGAATGGGCGGCTGAACGCCCCCCTCACCCTGACCTCTCCCCCCGTCGGGGGGAGAGGGAATCTCGCATGATCGCGGGCACGCTGAGCTCGGCATGATGAGCTTGGGCATGGGGCTTCACATCCAAACGTACTCCAGCCCGGGTGCCTTCGTGCGCCGGGCGGAGCCTTGGCTGCTCGAGGCGGAGGCCGCGAACAACCTGTTGCTCGGCCTCGGCCGCAGGCTCCAGGAGTCGGTCGCGGACTTCGAGCCTCCGATCTTCCTGGCGACGATCGAGGACGACGGCGCCGTCGTCGGCTGCGCCTTCCGCACGCCGCCGTTCAAGCTGGGCATCACGCGGATGCCCGAGGAAGCGTTGCCGCTCCTCGTCGACGAAGTCGAACAAGTCTACGGTGACATCCCGGCGGTGCTGGGTCCCGAACCGCAGGCGCGGGCCTTCGCGGCGCTCTGGAGCGAGAGGAGAGGCGTCGCCGCGCGGGCCGGGATGCGGCAGGGCATCTATCAGCTCGAACGCGTGATACCGCCGAGCCGGCCTCCGGCCGGACGCCTTCGAGCCGGAAGACAGGAAGATGTCCGCCTCGTGGCGACGTGGCTGTCCGCCTTCTCCGCGGAAGCCGGGCTCCCGCCGGTGGACGCCGAACGGAAAGCGGCGGACGACGTCGCCAGAGGCGCGCTCTTTCTTTGGGAAGACGGAGAACCGAGATCGATGGCGGGCGCGGTGGCACACACGCCGCACGGCGCGCGGATCGGCTATGTGTACACGCCGCCGGAATGGCGAGGCCACGGGTACGCGTCGGCGTGCGTGGCGGGATTGAGCCAGCGCGTTCTCGGGTCCGGGCGTCGCTTCTGTTTCCTCTACACGGACCTGTCGAATCCTACGTCCAACGCGATCTACCAGCGGATCGGGTACGAGCGCGTCTGCGACGTGATCGACTACGAGTTCTCGGCCGCCTCGCGGAGCTCCGAATCGGCGGAGGCGTGAAACGCTTTGTCTTGGACTACTCCGATCGCAAGCGCCTCGGAATCGACTACCGGCTTGCCTGCCAAGGACCGTTTCTAGTTGTCGTATAGACCAAATCTAACCTACATTGAGACCAATTCAACCTACAAATGGACCGCGTTGCTACGGAGGCCACGGAGGCGGAGTCGCTTCGATGGCTCGGGATCTCGCTCGGCAGGGCTTGCGCAAACCGGCCGTTGTGTCATACATTGTAGTGCATGAAAACGTCCGCCCTGACGATCCGGCTCGATTCGCACTTGGATCAGCAGCTCAGCCGCGTCGCCGAGCAGTCCGGCCGCTCCCGCAGCGAGATCGCGCGAGACGCGCTACGCCGGCAGCTCGCGGTGCTGCAGTTCGAGGAAGTGCGCCGCCAGATCATGCCGTTCGCCGAAGCACGAGGCTATCTCACGGATGAGGACATCTTCCGCGCCGTCTCGTGAGGGTCTGCCTGGACACCAACGTGCTCGTGGCGGCATTCGCCACGCGCGGGCTGTGTTCGGACGTATTACGCACCGTTTTGACCGAGCACGAGTTGGTCCTGGGAGAGGTGATGCTCGAAGAGTTTCGGCGGGCGCTTGCCAAGAAGCTGCGGCTTCCTGAGG
>JBOHRM010001103.1:0-5398 GCA_050732715.1 Longimicrobiales bacterium | reverse complement strand
CCCCTAGGGGAGAGCGGTTGGGAATGCGTCACCGAAATCCGGTAAGCCGGACTCGCTAAGGGCGTTCGGGCCGTAGCGGCACATCAGGCTTCAGGAGGAGCTCGACATGGACTGGCTGTTCCCGTTCCCGGAAAGCATCAGCACCTACGGCGCGCGCATCGACGGGCTGTTTTCCGCGGTCGTCGTCATCACGGGCATCGTGTTCGTGATCGTCGAGGTCGCACTGCTCGTGTTCATCATCCGGTACCGCCATCGTGCCGGCCGCAAGGCACTGCATTATCACGGGAACACGAAGCTCGAGGTGACGTGGACGTCGCTCACGGCACTGATCGTGCTGGCCCTCGCGATCATGAGCCGGCCGCTCTGGCTCGATATCAAAGATCCAGACCGTTTCCCGGAACCCGGCCTCGAACTGTTGATCACGGCCAAACAGTTCGAATGGAACGTCACCTACCCGGGCGCCGATGGACGCATCGGCACCGATGACGACTTCGTGCGGCGCAATCAGCTGCACGTGCCCGCGGACGTGCCGGTTCGGTTCACGCTGATGGCGGAAGACGTGATCCACTCGTTCTTCGTGCCGGAGCTCCGCCTCAAGCAGGATGCCGTGCCGGGCATGGAGATTCCCGCGTGGTTCGAGGCGACGACGCCGGGCGAATACGAGATCGCGTGCGCCGAGCTGTGCGGCCTCGGTCACTATCGCATGCGTGCGTCCGTGACCGTGCACAGCGCGGCCGACTTCGAGACGTGGAACCAGGAGGCGATCGCCGCTGCCTCGGACGCCGCCGCAGGGAGACTGGCCGCCGCGCCGTCGCCAGCACCGGCGGCGCCGGCGGGCGCCAAGACCGCGGCGAACGAGTAGAAACGGACCGGAACGGAGCGAACATGAGCACGACTGTCATTCCGCAGGAAGCGCACGAGCACGCCAGCGCGCACCACCACGACGACCGGTCCTTCATCCAGAAGTACATCTTCTCGACCGACCACAAGATCATCGGCATCCAGTTCCTCTTCATGAGCCTGCTGTTCCTGCTCTTGGGAGGACTGCTGGCGATGGTGATGCGCTGGCAGCTGGCGTGGCCGGCGAATCCGGAGATGCCGCTCCCGGGCGGCAGCATGCTGCCCGAGACAATGGTCGCGGGCGGCGTCATGCTGCCGGAGTTCTACAACGCCGCCGTCACGATGCACGGCACGATCATGATCTTTTTCGCGATCATGCCGCTGCTGGTCGGCGTGTGGGCGAACTTCCTGATCCCGCTCCAGATTGGCGCCGATGACATGGCGTTCCCACGCCTGAACATGGCGTCGTTCTGGACCGCCGCGCTCGCGGGCATCCTGATGGTCGCGAGCTTCTTCGTGCCCGGCGGCGCGGCGAACGCAGGCTGGACAGGCTATGCGCCGCTCAGCACGACGCCCGAGTACAGCGGCGTGCACATGGGCCAGCAGCTCTGGGCGCTCAGCCTGGTCATCCTCGGCTTCTCGTCGCTCATGGGCGCGGTTAATTACATCACGACGATCGTCAACATGCGCGCGCCCGGCGTGACGCTCATGCGCATGCCGCTCTCGACCTGGGCGCTCTTCATCACGTCGATCCTGATCCTGCTCGCGATACCGGTGCTGACCGGCGCGATGATCCTGATGTTCTTCGACCAGACCATCGGCACGACGTTCTACTCGCCGCAGGACGGTGGGCAGCCGCTGCTCTGGCAGCACCTGTTCTGGTTCTTCGGCCATCCCGAGGTCTACATCCTGATCCTGCCGTCGTTCGGCTTCGTGTCGGACATACTCACGAACGGCGCGCGCAAGCCGATCTTCGGCTACAACTTCATGGTCGCCGCGATCGCGGGCATCGCGTTCCTCGGATGGATCGTGTGGGGGCACCACATGTTCATGAGCGGCATGCAGCCGATGCTCGGGCTCGGCTTCATGATCACGACGATGCTGATCGCCGTGCCGACCGCGATCAAGATCTTCAACTGGCTCGGCACGCTCTGGCGCGGCGACCTGCACTTCCACGCGCCTATGCTGCACGCGCTCGGCTTCATCTCCATGTTCCTGATCGGCGGGCTGTCAGGCATCTTCCTCGCCAACACGCCCGTCGACGTGCCGCTGCACGACACCTATTTCGTCGTCGCACACATCCACTACGTGCTCTTCGGCGGCAGCCTGTTCGGCATATTCGGCGCGATCACGTACTGGTTCCCGAAGATGTTCGGGCGGATGATGAACCCGCTGCTCGGCAAGATCCACTTCTGGCTGACGTTCATCTTTTTCAACCTCGTGTTCTTCCCGATGCACGGGCTCGGCACGGCGGGGATGAACCGGCGGCTGTACGACACGACGCAGTACTCTTACCTCCAGCAGTACCAGGACATGAACGTGTTCATCTCGATCAGCGCGTTCCTGCTGTTCGGCGTGCAGCTCATCTTCATGGTCAACTTCTTCTGGAGCCTGTTCAAGGGGAAGAAGGCGGAGGCGAACCCGTGGAACGCGTGCTCGCTCGAGTGGCAGGCGCCATCGCCGCCGCCGCACGGCAACTGGAGCGGTGTGACGCCCGTCGTCTATCGCGGCCCGTACGAGTACAGCTCGCCCGAGTCGGATGAGGACTACCTGCCTCAGACGACGCCGCCCGCGGAGGTTCACCGGCGACCCGTGGCGGAGCCGGCGCCAGCAGGGGGTGTGTGAACCCCGGATGCGCAAGCGGAACGCGAATGGTTGGAGTCCTCTCGCCAAAGGCGAGAGAATTGTGTGGATCAGCGACCTGAGGGGACCTCGGATGGGAGAGTCTGAATGAGCAGTCACGCCGCAACGGTGCCCGTCCGCCGGCGCCCGATGCCGGGCATCGAAGTCTACAACCTCAAGCTCGGGATGTGGGTGTTCCTGCTCTCCGAGGTGATGTTCTTCACCTCGCTGATCGGTGCGTACGTGATCCTGCGCTTTGCGAACCCCGAGGCGTTTGCCGCGCCGGGCGAGGTGCTGAACGTGCCGCTGACGGGGCTGAACACCTTCATCCTGATCTGTAGCTCGGTCACAATGGTCAAGGCGTTCGCGGCGATTGAGAACGGTGACCAGCGAGGCCTGAAGCTCTACCTGCTGCTCACGGTCCTGCTCGGCGCGATCTTCGTTGGCATCCAGATCGTCGAGTACACGGTGCTCTCGCACGAAGGCTTCGTGCCCGCGGCGGCGGCGTACAACGCCATCGGCCGTGACGGTACCGGCCCCGTGCTCGGCGGGCCGCTCTACGGTGCGACGTTCTACACGATGACCGGGTTCCACGGCGCCCACGTGACGATCGGCGTGTTATGTTTGATGTTCGTTGCCGTTCGTGCCTTCATGGGCAAGTACACGGTGGCGGATCACGGCGGCGTCGAGATTGTCGGCCTCTACTGGCACTTCGTCGACCTGGTCTGGATTATCTTGTTCACGATCGTCTACCTGGTATAGGTGGAATCATGGAAACGGGCTCGGGAAGCAACATCACGGATGCGCAGGCCGTCGTTTACGCTGGGACAACGGACGCCGGCAGCGCCGGTGTGGCGCACGCGGCGGATCGGCCGGAGGCGCACCGTGCGCCGCGGTATTTCGTGGTCTGGGTCGCACTGTTCGTACTGACGATCGCGGAAGTGGGCGTCGCGTTCTTCTCGGGGATGCCCAAGGCCGCGCTGGTCCTGATCCTGCTGGCACTGGCGCTCTGGAAGGCGCTCCTGGTGGCGCTGTACTATATGCATCTCCGCTTCGAGCCGCGAAAGTTGTGGCTGCTCGCACTGTCGCCGGCGCCCTTGATCGTTATCCTGATCGGCGTCGTATTGCTCGAGGCGTGGTAGCTTTCGGTGGTCGTTTTTCGAGGTGGTGGCTGAATGTTGACAGGGGCGCCTACCGGCGCCGTGATCGTGGGCGTTCCGCCGGAGCACCGTGATGCCGGTTCCGAAGCGGAGCGCGGCAGCGTGCGGGCCCCAACGTGGACCGACGTTCGTGCGCGCGCAGGCGCGCTGCTCGAGCTGACGAAGCCGGGCATCACGCGGATGGTCGTGGTGACCACCGCGGCGGGGTTCTACCTCGGGTCGGCCGGTCAGATCGACGTCGTCTTGCTGCTGCACACGCTGTTGGGCACGGCGCTCGCGGCGAGCGGCAGTAGTGCGCTGAACCAGTACTTCGAACGTGTCGCGGACGCACGCATGGTGCGGACGATGAACCGGCCGCTGCCGTCCGGCCGGCTGACGCCGCGCGTCGCCCTGCGGTTCGCCGCTGGACTGGCGTTCGCCGGCGTCGCCTGGCTGTTCCTGTTTGTGAACGCGCCAGCGGCGGCGCTCGTGGCGGCGAGCGTGCTGAGCTACGTGTTCGTGTACACGCCGCTCAAGCGGCGGACGTGGCTGGCGACGGTGATCGGCGCCGTGCCAGGCGCGTTGCCGATCCTCGTGGGTTGGAGCGCGGCCGCCGCGCCGCTCGACGCGCGTGCGTGGACGCTCTTCGGCATCTTGTTCCTCTGGCAGATGCCGCACTTCTTCGCGCTGGCCTGGATCTACCGGCAGGACTACCAGCGCGGCGGGTTCCGCATGCTGACCGCAAGCGACGAGACGGGCAAGCGCACCGCGGCGCACATCATCGCTTGGGCGGGGGCGTTGATCGCGGTCAGTCTGCTCCCGTCGCTGCTCGGCCTGACCGGCGCGACATATCTCGCGGGCGCGGCCGTGCTCGGAACCGCGTTCCTCGCGCTCGGCATCGCGCTCGCCGCGGAACGGTCCGAACGGCGGGCATGGCGTCTGTTCTTCGGGTCGATCGCCTACCTGCCGGCACTGCTCGTGCTGATGGTGGTCGACAAGGTCCCGGTTTACTGACTAGAACCCGATGGCTGACGGCACGGCGCGTGGTAGGAATTCTCTCGCAAAGGCGCAAAGCGCGCGAAGGGGTCGCAAAGGTGGCCTTGCGGACTCTCGTGGCGAGCTTGGCGTCTTGGCGCGAGCACTCCTTACCGGCCTATACGTTTCATCCGTCGATGGTGCCGCGGCGAGCGGCATGGAGAACTGATTAGAAACGGGTTCCGAGTTCCGGGTTCCGAGTGGCGATGACTGGATCGCACGATGTGATGGTGGCGATGTTCTGGGGCGGCGTGATCATGGCGCTCCCGCCCGTCGCGCTCAGCATCGGCGTCGCGATCTACCTCTACCGTCGCTACCGCGCGGGGAAGCGAGACCGTACGGAGGGGGCGGCGGGCGTCGAGTAGTTCAGAACGGCGGCGGGGCTGTCCCTACGTCGGCAGGACGGCCCGAAGCGGAGGGGCACGCCGACCCCGTACCGGCGGAGGCATGTATGCAGCGGCTCAGTCCCACCGTGACGCGTGGTGCGATCGCAGGTTTTCTCGCCGCGACTGCGCTCGCCGTGTGGTTCCTCTTCATCGACC
>JBOHRM010001102.1:0-4638 GCA_050732715.1 Longimicrobiales bacterium | reverse complement strand
GGCGCGTAGTGGTACGCGTCCACCAAGTCCAGCGTGTCCCGCAGCTGGAATCGCGGCGCCCTGGGCGTGCCCGTGTTCTCGAACCAGTACAGTCTCGCGGCCTTCGCGGTCGCCGGGTCGATCTTGTTGCCGATCAGCAGATCGAGCGTGCCGTTGCCATCGATGTCGGCGACCTCGGGCACACTCTCGCTGCCGACGTCGATGCCGTTGAGGAACCGCGTTGTCTTGAGCCGGAACCGGCCTTCGCCCTCGTTCCGATAGTAATGGAAGTTGTCCGCCGCGGTGAGGATCGGATTGAACGCGCCGCCGAGCACACCGAGGAAGAGGTCGGCCGCGCCGTCGTCGTCGATGTCGGTGAGGAACGGCGCGTTGAAGCCGCTGGTCGCGATCGGGCCGTCCTGATCGCGAACGGGCGCGGGGTCGCTGCGCAGGGACGGCCGCTCGCACGTCGAGCCGCGATTCTCGATGCGGAGCAGACCGGGCTCGAAGTAGTCGCCCCAAAAGAGATCTTGGCTGCCGTCACCTTCGATGTCGGCCAAGAACATGCTGTTCGCGCCGTGGCGGGCCGACGGCGTGATCTGGCCGATGATCTCGATATCCTCGAAGCGCTCGGTCACGAGGCGGAACGTGGGCAGCTCGTTCGGTCCGGTCTCGCCCGTCGCCTCGAAGCGGCCGACGGTGCCGTCCACATGGCCGATGAACAGGTCGAGCAGACCGTTGCAGTCGAGATCGTCGAACGCGGGAATGTTCTGGCGATCCGCGAAGATCGGCAGGCCCTCGGCGTCGCGGAGCGAGTCGGGCACGCTCACCATCCGCGGCGCCTGCGGTGTGCCCTCGTTCCGGTAGACATGGATGTAGCTGTACGGCTCCTCGGCGAGCAGGTCGATGCGGCCATCGCCATCGACGTCGACGAAGCGGGACCACTCGCCGATCGGGAGGTCCTGCCACTCGTCGGTGCGCCAGACGAAGCGCGGCTCGGCGGCGGTGCCGACGTTCTCGAAAAACATCAGCTCGTTGGACCGTTCGTGAACGAACAGGTCGAGCATGCCGTCGGCATCGATGTCGACGAACTGCGAGCGTGGCACGACGAACCCACCGAGGAACGGGTGCTCGTACGGCGTGCCGTTCCCGTCGAGCACCTCGAAGGGATAGACGGATCGAGTGAATGTGCCCTCGGCCGCGTCGGGTGACGGCGTCCCCGGCTGCGGCGTCCCGGCACAAGCCGCCAGCAACGCGAACATCGAAATGTACGGCAATCCCAGTTTGCTCATACGAAGGCGCTGACGGATGCGGAGATCGACGACTGGAAGGAGCGTCCCTTGTGCACTTGACCCGGCGGCAGCCGAGCACGTCCCAGTTCTCCATACCGCTGCCGCAGCACCAGCGATCGCTGAAAGCCGGGGGGCGGCAGGGCAACTCGCAACTCGGAACCCGGAACTCGGAACCCGTTGTTCAGGAGTCGGAGAACGCGATACCGGTCGCGTTGCGGCCGACCTCGACCACGTTCACCAGCTCGCCGGTGGCGGCTTCGATGATCGTGATGCTGCCCGCGCCACCGCTCTGTGGGGCGGGGGCGGCGTGCGCTGCGTGCTCGCCGCCGTGCATGGCGTGGTCCTCGCGGACGTTCGTATTCGAGATGAAGACCCAGCGGCCGTCCGCCGAGGTCGCGATGCCGTGCGGCTGGCGGATGCGCGGATCGTCGTGCACGGTCGTGACCGTGTGCGTGGCGACGTCGATCGCGGTGATTCGGTTCGCGGCCTTGTTGCCGAGCCAGACGGTCGTGCCGTCGGTCGTGAAGACCGGGTCGAACGGTTGCGCCTCGACGTCTACGCTCGCGACTTGCCTCGGCCGCATCGGGTCCTCCGAGATGTCGAAGAACAGGACCGTGTGGCTGAGCTCGCCCGAGACCGCGAGCGTCTCGCCGTCGGGCGAGAGCGCGAACTGCATGAGCGCGTGTGGAGGCCCGTCGACGTCCGTCACCTCGACGCGGTCGGCCGCGGCGTCGACGGCCGCGACCTGGTTCACGCCCAGGCTCGCCGTGTAGACGATGCCCGTGCGCGGGTTCACCACCATCGCGTGCGGGCGCGGAAAGAACACGTCGATCTCGTCGACCGACATGTCGGATCGCTGGATCATGCCGATGCGCGGCGGCGCATTGACGGCGGTCATCGAGCGGCCGACGAACAGCAGGTCTTCCGTGGGGTGCAACGTCAGCATGCCCGGCGTCTCGAACGGCGCCGTCGCGACGACGCGGTCCTCGCGGTCGAGCTTCACGACCTTGCCGTCACCGATCAGCGAGACGTACCAGTGCGAGCCGTCGGGCTCGACCGCGATGTGGTGCGGCTTCGCGTTCGCCGAGAAGCCGAGCGCCTGGAGGTCGATCGTGCGCACGACACGTTGCGTCGCGACGTCGATCACGGAGACTGTTGCGTCATCCTGGTTGCACACGTAGAGCAACCCATCGGCCGCGACCGGAACTCCTTGCGCCTGTCGCTCCAGCACCGGGGCCGCCGCCGCCATCGCCGAGACCACGGCCAGCACCGCCGCCGCCGCGCCCAGCGCTCGCGACGAGCTAATCCATGACATCTAACCACCCCCTATTCAACGAACGTCTAGACTGGTGAGGAATCCTCGCGCCAAGACGCAAAGCTCGCCAAGGATCCGCGAAGATCCTTGGCGGAACCTTTGCGCGCTTGGCGTCTTGGCGCGAGATATCCTGCCATTCGCCCTTGCGCAAGCCGTAACATCCCGTATCAGTTCGATACGGGTCTCGTGTCCCGCTTCTTCACCAGGAACAACCCTTCGCCCATGCTCGTCACGGCGATGACGCCGCTCTGGAAGAACGGATAGTTGCTCCAGGAGCCCGCGAAGCCCGCTTGCGGCGCGTTGAACGGTGCCGTGTCGAACGATGCGACCTCACGCGGGTTCTCGCGATCCCTGATGTCGATGATGCGCAGGCCGGCCATGTAGTTGGACTGATACATGAGGTCGCCGCGCACGTAGAGGTTGTGATCGCTCGCGGGCGTTGCGCCCAGGAACTCGCCGACGAGACGCGGGTCCTCGAGGTCCGACACGTCCCAGATCAGCGTACGCGTATTCGACACCGAGCCCTGCAGCTCGTCGAGCTCGTCATTCATGTAGAAATAACGTTGCTCATCGTCGAGCCAGCCCTGGTGTGTGTAGCCAACGTTCGGGTACGCGGCGCGGGACAGCGCGACCGGCGCGCTCTTGTCCGTCACATCCGCGATCGAGAGCGCCGTCTCGTTCGCGTTGAAACAGATCTCGCGGCCGCTGAATCGGCTGTCAGGGCCGCGGTAGTTGACACACTGCGCATCGTGCGTGTAGCCGGTGCCAGCGCGGCCGGTCTGCGGGTCCGAGAAGCAGCCGGCGAACGTGGGGTTCTTCGGATCGCGAACATCGATAATATGCAACCCGCCGCCGCACGTCTCGCCGCCCGAGCTGCCGCCGACCGAGTACGCGAAGCCCGACTCCTCGTTGATCACGATGTTATGCGCGCTGTTGACGCGCGTGTAGTGCGCATCCACGTCGAACTCGGCGGGCGCGCCGGCCTGGACACCGCGTAACCTCGTCAGGTCGAAGACCTGGACGCCGTGCTCGCCCGCTCCGTCCGACACGATGAACGCATGGTTGTCGTAGATCTTGATGTCGCGCCACGATGTGCCGGGCGATCCGTCGGTGCGGCGCAGGCTGCCGAGGTACACGGGATTGACCGGATCCGTGATGTCGACGAACGACGTGCCGTCGACGCGGCCGGCGATCACGTATTCGCGGCCGGTCTCGGCGTCGGTCCATCCCCAGACGTCGTTCATGCGCGCGCCGCGCTCGCCGCCGATGTCCTGAATCGAGAGGAACGAGAGCAGGTCGACATCGGCACAGTCGAACCGCGTCGCCTTGCCGCCCTCGCACCGGACCTCACCGCCGGTGATCGATGGGATCGCCTCGGCCGCGCTCATGACCTCGCTGGTGAGCCGCCACGCGCGCGTGCTCGCGTCACGCTCGAAGATCGCGACCCTGCCGGCACGATAGTCCGCGCCGATCATGCCGAACGCCGCGACGTCACCGTCCGTGGCGACGGAGGAGCCGAGGTTTGCGCCGCGCGGCGCGTCGACCATGAGCAGGCGAGAAGCGCGCTCCCAGAGGCCGTCACCGCTGCGGCCGAACGCGAACGCCACGCCGAGTCCGCCGTTCGTGCCCGGCGAGCCGACGAGCAGCTCATCGCCGTAGGCGAGAGCGATGCCGAAACCGTCACGCTCGGTCGCGCCGAACGGGAGGAGCCGGCTCGCGAGCTGCCAATCGCCGGCGTCCGCGTCCAGCCGGAACGAGAAGACCGCGCCCACGCCGCCGTTCCGCGGACCGGGCGAGCCGACGAGCAGCTCATCCTCGCGGAGCACCAGCGCGGCGCCGAACGCGGCGTCCTCGGGCAGGCCGTCGACCGTCAGCTCGCCGGCCGCGCTCCACTCGCCGGCCGCGTAGCGATACTGATGGACGGCGCCGGCGCCTTCCGCTTGGCCCGGCGCGCCGATGAACGCGAGATCGCCCGCTATGGCGACGTCCTCGCCGAACGCATCATCCGGGGCCGCGCCGGCCGACGCGAGCCGCGCCTCCTGCATCCTTGAG
>JBOHRM010001101.1:0-2237 GCA_050732715.1 Longimicrobiales bacterium | reverse complement strand
CGACAACCAACAACCCGCGGGGTGGAGGGGCCCACTCGCAACCCGCAACCCGCCAACTCGCAACCTCACTCGTAATACTCAAGGCCTAGATGCGTGATCTGCTCCTCGCCGACCAAGTGACGCAGCGTGTTCTTCAGCTTCCAGTGCTGGATGAACAAGTCGTGCTCGGGGTACAGGCCGGGCGCGGTCAGCGGACTCTTGAAGTAGAATGACAGCCACTCCTGGATTCCGCTCATCCTCGCGCGTTGTGCGAGGTCGAGGAACAAGGCGAGGTCGAGCACGATGGGCGCGGCGAGGATCGAATCGCGGCACAGGAAATCGACCTTGATCTGCATCGGGTACCCCATCCACCCGAAAATGTCGAGGTTGTCCCAGCCTTCCTTGTTGTCGCCGCGCGGCGGGTAATAGTTGATGCGGACTTTGTGATAGACATCGCCGTAGAGCTCGGGGTACAGCCGCGGCTGGAGCACGTAGTCGAGGACGCCGAGCTTCGATTCCTCCTTGGTCTTGAACGAGTCCGGGTCATCGAGCACCGCGCCGTCGCGGTTGCCGAGGATGTTCGTGCTGAACCAGCCGTGCAGCCCGAGCATTCTCGCCTTCAGTCCCGGTGCGATGATGGTCTTCATCATCGTCTGGCCGGTCTTGAAGTCCTTACCGGCGATCGGCACGGCGCGCTCGCGCGCGAGATCGCGCAGCGCGGGGATGTCTACCGTGAGGTTCGGCGCGCCGTTCGCGAACGGAACCCCTTCCATGATCGCGGCCCAGGCGTAGATCATTGACGGCGCGATCGCGGGGTCGTTGTCGAGCATCGCCTTCTCGAACGACTCGAGGCTCGCGTGCGCCGGGCCGGGCTGGAGGAAGACCTCCGTCGAACCGCACCAGACCATGACCGCGCGATCGACGCCGCGGCGCGCCTTGAAATTGCGGATGTCCTCGCGCAGCTGTTCGCCCAGATCGCGTTTGGTCTCGCCAGTCTTCACGTTGTCGCCCTCGATACGCCGCACGTAGTCGCGGTCGAACACGGCGGGCATCGGCTGAATGCCGCGCAGGAAGCTCTCGAGCGGATCGAGGTCGTGCCGCTCGAGCACACGCGCGCAGACCGCGCTCGCGTAAGCGTCATCCGCGACGGGGTCCCAAGCGCCGAACACGAGCCCGCCGATGTCGGAGAGCGGCACCAGCTCGCGGATCAACGGATTGCGGTCCTCGGTGCGTTTCCCGAGACGGATGTGCGCGAGCTGCGTCAGTGAACCGATCGGCTTCGCGCGGCCCTGGCGCACGGCCTCGACCCCGGCGATGAACGTGGTCGATACCGCGCCCAGGCCCGGCAGCAGAACGCCGAGCTCGCCGCTGGCCGGCGCGATGTCAATAGCGCTACTCATTCAGAGACTCCGTAAACCTGGGGAGGTTGAAAGTGGGGCTGGCCGACGCTGCGGTCAACGCACCCTGAACTTCGAGCTCCGGACCTCGAACCCATCGCGTTCGGGGTCCGGCTCGTCCCGGGTGGCGGCCGCGCCGACGGCGCTCGAGTCCGGTGCTTCACGCGTGTGCCGGTAGACCCAGATGATCCGTTGAAACGCGGTCAGGTTCGTGAGCACGGCGAGCAACCCGATCACGACCTTGAGCACGAGCCCGTCCCACGACTCGCCGAAGAAGAGGGCGGCGCCGCCGATCAGGACCACGCGTTCCGCGCGCGGCATGAGGCCAACCCGGCAGTCGATGCCGAGCGCCTCGGCCCGAGCGCGCGTGTAGCTGATCATCAGCGAACCCGCCATCGCCAGCGTGATCAAGTAGATCATGCCGACATCGAAGATCTCGAGGCGGTGGTTGGCGTACAGCGCGAGGATCCCGATGAACACGGCGATCTCACTGATGCGGTCGAGCGTCGAATCGTAGAACGCGCCGAACCGGCTGCCCAGCTCTGTCAACCGCGCGACGCGCCCGTCCAGGATATCGAAGAACCCGCCGAGCAAGATCAGGAAGCCGGCGGTCCGTACGTGATGTTGATGGAACGCGAACGCCGAGCTGAGCGTCACGAAGAACCCGACGGTCGTCAGCAGGTTGGGGTGAACGCGACGTCTCGCCAGCGACGTCGTGAGTGGGCCTATGATGCGGTAGACGCGGTTGCGCAGCGCCTCCAGGCTCGCCATTCGCCGTCGCTCACGAGGGCAGGATGATGCGGGATCGTGACGCCGTGTCGATCCCGCGCGAGATTTCGTCGTTGACCTTCGATACCTGCT
>JBOHRM010001100.1:0-5633 GCA_050732715.1 Longimicrobiales bacterium | reverse complement strand
GAACTCGGAACTCGGAACTCGGAACCAACTCAGCCGAGCGGGTCGCGGCGGCCGCTCCGTACCTCGCGCACCCATAGCTGGTAGTCGAGCGCGGCGACGAGCGCGGCCTCGATGCTGCGGACGACGTCGGTCTCCGCCACCTCGCCGCGCACCCGCTCGACCAGATCGGTGTCGAGATAGAACGTGCACGGCTCGCGCGGCATAATCGGCGCCCCGCCGTTCATCCCGCCCTCCCCGCCGTTCATCCCGCTCGCCCTGCCCCGGCGCTTCCTCGCCATGCGATCTCACCTCCATTCGAACGCCGCGCGTGGCCCTACCCACGCGCAAAGTCGTCACGCGAAAGTCGTCGCGTAGGGACCCCTATCGATCGTGGGAACGTTCGCAGTCAGAATCGCGCACATCCATGGCAGTCTGGGACGATCTCGGTCGGTCGACCGGTTGCCGCGAACCGACTGACCGGGAACCGGCCAACCGACCGGGGTTAGAAGAGACCCGAAATGTCTACGAGCAAGAACAAGAAGCAGCTCATCGTGGTCGGTGACCGCGTCCTGATCCGGGCGGAGGAAGGCGAGGAGCGGAGCCGGGTCGGATTGTATCTGCCGCCGACCGCGGTGGACAACCAGGCCGTCCAGGGCGGCACGGTGGTCGCGACCGGTCCGGGCACGCCGGTCTCGGCTCCGACCGAGCTGGATTCCGAGCCGTGGAAGATCGGCAGCAACGGTGAGGCACGGTATCTGCCGATCCAGGCGCAGGTCGGTGACTACGCCATCTTCTTCCGCCGCGCGGCGTTCGAGATCACGTTCGAGGGTGAGAAGTACCTCGTCGTGCCTCAGGCTGCGGTGCTGACGCTGGTCCGAGAGACTCGATCAGACGACGGCGAATGGTGAGGTGTCCCGAGGGACGCTCTCCCCAGTCGAGCAGAGTCGCGGCCCCGGAATCCGGGGCCGCTTCGTTTTCGAGCGCTGCGCGCTCGGGTTTCCGAGTTTCGCGTTGCGGGTTGCGAGTTTCCCCGCCACCCCGTGTGGTCCGGGTTGACTCGGTCGGCGAACCGAGCTCACAACCCGCAGCCCGCAACCCGGCAACCCGCCAACCCGAACGAAGTGAGCATGCAGAACGGACGGAACTATCTCGTGCGCGCAACGGCCTATGGCGGCCGGGTGCGGGCGTTCTCGATCGATACCACGGACGTGGTAGGCGATGTGCACCGGCTGCAAGGCACCGAGCCGGCCGTCACCGCCGCGATCGGCCGGCTGGCGACGGGCGCGCTGATGTTCGGCGCCATGCTGAAGCACGCCGACCACTCGGTCACGGTGCGCATCCAGGGTGACGGCCCGGCGGGCACGCTGCTCGCCTCGGCGAACGGCCATGGCGATGTCCGCGGGCTGGTGAGCAATCCGACGACGAACGTCGATCAGGTCCGCGACGGGAAGCTGAACGTGTCGGGCGTGGTCGGCCGGAACGGCCGTCTCACGGTGGCGCGCGATCTCGGCATGCGCCGGCCGTACGTCGGCGTGGTGGAGCTGGTCTCCGGCGAGGTTGGTGAAGACCTGGCGCATTACCTGGCATCGAGCGAGCAGACGCCGACCGCGGTGGGGATCGGCGTGTTCGTGAAGCCGAGCGGCGCCGTCGAGGCCGCGGGCGGCTACATGCTCCAGCTGCTGCCGGGCGTCGGCGATTCCGAGGCCGCGGAGATCGAGGCGATGGTCAACCGGCTGCCGCACCCGACCACGATGCTGAGGTCGGGCGACTCGCCGGAGGATATCCTCGAGCGCATCTTCCCGGGCGGGTTCGAGCTGATCGACCGCCGGCCCGTGCGGTTCCACTGTCCCTGCTCGAAGGAGCGCGTCGAGCGCTCGCTCATGCTGCTCGGCGCGGACGAGCTGCGTGCGATCCTGGACAACGACGCTGCGCGCGGCGTCACAGAGGTGGTGTGCGAGTTCTGCGCGGCACGCTACGAGCTCGACCGTGCCGAGATCGAGATGCTTATCGCCGCCGTCGAGGCAGGCAGACGTAGCGCCTGATCCTCATCCGGGTCATCCGGGGCGGAGACTTGCGCGGGGGCGATGCGGCGGGAGATATTGGCCGCTCATCCCCGGACCGACCCGCGTGACTGTTGGTGATGAAGCGATTCAATCGAAAACGTCGTTCCAAGGCCGCGCGCCCACACGGCGTGGCGGACGAGCTCGACAGGCTGTTTAAGACGGCGCGCAGGGCGATGCTCGGCGTGCCGTTGCTCATGGTCGCCGGATTCGGCGCTGGGATCGGCGCCGGCAGCGCAACGACGCGCGCGCTCGAGCTGCCGGCCGAGACGCCGGTCCGCGACTCGACGCCCGACGCCGTGACGCCGGATCGGCTCGAGGCGATCGGCCGTGAGATGGCCCGAATCAGCGGCGAAGGCGAGCACACCGAAGCGTACGCGCTCGTCTACCGTCACCACGTTCGCCCCGTCGAAGAGGTGTTGACGCGTCGTGGCATGGCGCGGCCTATCGCGCGGCGCGCGGCGTGGCCGCTGGTCGAGCAGACCCGCCGCAACGGCCTCGACGTGGCGACCGTGCTCTCCGTCATCCACGTCGAGAGCAACTTCCGGCCGAACGCGACGAGCTCGATGGGCGCACGAGGCCTGATGCAGGTGATGCCCATATGGCTCGGCGTCTGGCGCGAGTGCGGCCGCGACCTCTACGATATCGACGACAACCTCTGCAACGGCACCAGCGTTCTCGCCTGGTACATGCGCCGGTACAAGGGCAATTTCCGCCGCGCCATGCTCGGATACAACGGCTGCGTGCACGGCATCAATACGCCGGACTGCCACAGATATCCGGACAGGGTCGCGCGGGTGCGGGCTCAGATCTCGCGAGAGCTCGACCGGCTGCGGGGACCCTGAGACGACAACGGCCGCCGCTGCGCGCAGCCGTGCATCACGTTCGGGTGCGGCGCCCGTACGATCGGGGCGGTTCGTCGAACGGTGGCAAACGACACGAGCGCGGCGGCCGTGCACAGCCCTGCGCAGATCCACATCAGACGGCGGAATCCCTCGGCGAACGCCGGACTGCCGAGATCTTGAACGCCCCCGATCCCCGCGGCGAGCGGCAACGCGGCGACCGCGAGCAGGCCGGCGAGCCGGGCGGCGGCGTTGTTGACCGCCGACGCGATGCCTGCCGCCTGCTCGGGAACGGCCGCGAGCACGGCCGCCGTGAGTGGCGCGACAAGGAGCGACAGGCCGCCGCCGAAGAGCATCAGCCCGGGGAGGACGTCGCGCGCGTAGTGGTCGCCCGCGCCGACGCCGGACAACTCGAGCGTGCCGGCCGCGGCGATGAGCGCGCCAATCGTCATCGGCCAGCGGGCGCCCCATCGGTAGGACAGTCGGCCGGCTCTGGCGATACCACGAGCATGAGCAGGTTCACCGGCAGCAACGCCGCCCCCGGCGCGATCGCGCTGGAGCCGAGCACCGTCACCGCGATCGTGAGGCGGCCGGCGCGCCGCGGAGCGGTCAACGGGTCATCAGTCGAGTCGTTCAGCTACGTTACGGGTTTCGGGACATGCCGCCGTAGAGCGCCGCGGCCGCGTGCATGCCCTTCTCGAAGCTCTCGAGGCTGAACCATTCGTCGGGCGCGTGGGCGTTCGAGCCGGGTAGGCCGAATCCCATCAACAGAGCGGGCGCGCCGAGCACGCGTTCGAACTCCGGCACGATCGGGATCGAGCCGCCCTCGCCGGCATACACAACGGGCTGCCCGAACGCCTGCTCGAGGGCGCGCGCACCGGCCTCGACCAGCCGGCCATCGAGCCGGGCCCGCCACGGCCGGCCGCCGTGCATCCGGACGAGCTCGACCTCGACACCGGGCGGTGCGGCCGCGCGCACGTGCGCCTCGAAGAGGTCCTCGATGCGAGCGGGATCCTGATCCGGCACGAGCCGGCAGCTCACCTTCGCCATCGCCCGCGACGGCAGGACGGTCTTCGAACCCTCACCCGTGTATCCCGCGAGGAGGCCGTTGACGTCGCACGTGGGCCGGACCCACAACCGCTCGTAGGTGCTGAACCCGCTTTCGCCGCCGAGCGCGGGTGCGCCCGTCTCATCGAGGTACGCCTTCTCGTCGAAGGGCAGTTGCCGGATTCGCTCGCGGAACGCGGGCGCGAGGTCTACGTCGTCGTAAAACCCCGGGACCGCGACGTGGCCGTTCTGGTCATGGAACGACGCGATGATGCGGGCCAGCGCCGTCGCGGGGTTGACGACCGCGCCGCCGTACGTGCCCGAGTGCAGGTCCGACCCCGGTCCGCGCACGCGGATCTCGAAGTAGGCCAGACCCCGGAGGCACGCGCCTATGGTCGGGACGCCGGGACCGAACATGCTCGTGTCCGAGATCACGACGGCGTCGGCCGCGAGGCGACGGGCGTGCGTCTCGACGAACGGCATCAGGTTCGGGCTGCCGATCTCCTCCTCGCCTTCGGCGATGACGACGACGTTCACGGGCAGGCGGCCGGCACCCTTCAAGTGGGCCTCGAGCGCCTTGATGTGGAGGTAGAGCTGGCCCTTGTCATCGACCGAGCCGCGCGCGTAGACGCGGCCGTCTTCCAGCCGCGGCTCGAACGGCGGGCTGGTCCACAGCTCGATCGGCTCGGCCGGCTGGACGTCATAGTGACCATACACGAGGACCGTCGGCGCGCCGTCGCCCGCGCCGCGCCACTCGCCGAGCACGACCGGGTGGCCCGGCGTCTCCTCGATCGACACGTCGAGGCCGATCTCGCGCATGCGCTCGGCGAGCCATGACGCGGCGCGGCGCGTGTCCTCGCGATGCTCGCTGCGCGCGCTGACGCTCGGCACACGCAAGAAATCGAGCAGCTCCTCGCGGAAGCGCTCCCTGTTCTCGTCGATATAGGCGTGGACGCGATCGGTCATCGATTGGCCTCGTGCGTGGCGGACAAATCAGTTGTCCATGGCGCTGTTGCGCCACCAGCGATCCCCTGAAACGGGGCGGCGGCGGGGAACCCGCAACCCGCAACCCGCCAACTCGCAACCCGTTTCTCCTCAGTTTTCCATGCCGCTCGCGCGGAACCAGCGATGCGCGAAACTCGGAACCCGGAACCCGGAACCCGGAACTCGTTTCTACTCAGCGACCCTGATCTAGCGAGTGCGGCGCGGGGGGTCAACGTTCGAGGTAGGCCCTGAACGGCGGCGGCAGGTCGGCGGGCGTGGTGCCGCGTGCGAGATCGAGCGGCTCGAACGCGCTGAGCGTGTGCAGGAACAACGGCGAGCGGCCGTCCGGCGCGTCGGGCGTGGCGAGTAGATCGGCGGCGGCTTTCGCGGTGTAGGTCGCATCGAGCGCCAGGCCGGCCGCCTCGAAGATCCGCATCGCGGCGCGCGATGCCTCCGTCTCACGGCCGTAGCCGGCGCCGATCTGGTCATGCCGTAGCTCGATCATCGCCGCGGCGCGAGCGGCGCCCGGAATTCCGTGACGTACTTCGGATCCCCTCTCCCCCCGCGGGGGGGAGGGGGCCAGGCTGAGGGGGGCCGTTGCCTCGTCGAGGCCGGCACGACGGAGATATTCGGCCGTCCGGTCGATCAGCCGCCGCAGCGCCACCGGGTTGCAGACGATCCGGCTCGTGATCCGCGTCGCCAGGATCGGCACGTCCACACC
>JBOHRM010001099.1:0-3144 GCA_050732715.1 Longimicrobiales bacterium | reverse complement strand
GGCTCTATACGTTGCGCGAATTCGAGGCGGTGCAGCGCACGATCGCGCGGCTGCTCGATGCCCAGGGCGTCTCGCTTGACGCGGTCTATCTCTGCCCGCACCACCCGGATTTCACCGGGCCGTGCGCTTGCCGCAAACCCGGCGTGGCGCTGTTTCGGCGCGCCGCGCAAGACCTGGACATCGACGTCGCACGGTCCGTCTTTGTCGGTGACCGCCTCAAGGACGTACTCCCCGCGCAAACGCTGGGCGGCCGCGCGATCCTGGTGCGCACCGGCTACGGCAAGCAACAAGAACCGAACGCGCCTCCCGATGTCGCTGTGGTCGAGGATATCGCGGCGGCGGCGGCGCTCGTGCTCGACGAGTCGGCGGCCCCTCGCGCGCTCGACTCGTAAACTCGAAACCGCATCCGCAACGCTCGAAACCCGCCACCCGGAACCGAGGGCGGCAAGGCTGACCGAGGTCGGCGAAGGGGACGGGCCGGGAAGAGTGGGGAGCCCACCCGCACCCGGAACGCGATTCCCGAAACAGCACGCAACGGTCGAAACGGAATGAAACGGCAGGGTTGACACGAGCAGCGGGGCTTTCTAACGTCAGCGCTGACGGTGTGCGGCCGGCGCTGCATTGTCGGCGCACACGGTCTGGGTCGCCGTGACGACCAGCAAAGCGACCCTCGCCGCGCTTCGCGGCGCGAACCCCGTTTCCGTGCACGGGGTACCATAATCACGGGATGAAACGGCGAGGAATAGAGGAGGAACGATGACCATTACGGTCACGCCGACGGCGGTCAATGAAGTACAGCGGTTCATGGAAGAGCAGGGGGCGGCGGGGGCCGCGGGCTTGCGCGTAGCCGTGCTCCCGGGCGGTTGCTCGGGCTTCCAGTACGGGCTGAACATCGAGGATGAGTCGCAGGAGGATGACGAGATCATGGAGGCCAGCGGCCTCCGGCTGTTCGTCGACCCCTTCAGCGTGCAATATCTCGACGGCGTCGAGATCGACTACGTGACGACGATGATGGGCGCCGGTTTCACGTTCAAGAACCCGAACGCCTCCGGCGGTTGCGGCTGCGGGAGCTCCTTCACCGCTTAAGCGTTCGCCGGATCTGGCACGAGCCGGGGGCCCGTGGGTGATCCGCGGGGCCCCGGCTTCGTATCTCACGAGGACGGGTGAGACGAGAAATGATGAATGATGAATGATGAATGATGAATCATCATTCGCGCTCATCATTACGCATTCATCATTTCGCATTCATCATTGCCGTTCGAAATTGCCGTTCGAGATTGCCGTTCGAAATCGTACTCCGAAAGGAGTGGTGAGCCACAATGATCATGCAGGCCGAGCGACTCGCTTCGCCGCTGCACTACGCCAAGCTGCCATCATCCCAGCTCGCGGAGCGCATACGCGGCCGCAAACGTGAGCTCAACGCGGTGATCCTCGGCCACAACTACCAACGTTCGGACATTCAGGAGGTCAGCGACTACGTCGGTGACTCGCTCGGTCTATCCCAGCAGGCGGCCGCCACGGAAGCGGATGTCATCGTGTTCTGCGGCGTTCACTTCATGGCGGAGACCGCGAAGATCCTCTCGCCGGAGAAGAGAGTCCTGATGCCCGACCTGCGGGCGGGCTGTCCGATGGCGGACTTCGTGACCGGTGACTCGCTACGGCGTCTGAAGGCCGCGAACCCGCGCGCGACTGTTGTCACCTATGTCAATTCGACCGCCGAGGTGAAGGCGGAATCGGAGATCTGCTGCACCAGCGCGAACGCCGTGCGTGTAGTCGAATCGATCGACCGAGACTGCCCGATACTCTTCGTACCGGACCGCAACCTCGCGCAGTACGTCGCGGAACGAACGGGCCGCGCGTTCCGTGTGGCGTCCTCGACGGAGCCGACGGGGGATCCCGGCGAGATCATCGCCTGGGACGGATACTGCTACGTGCACGATGACCTGGTCCTCGACGAGCTGGATGCGGCGAAGCGCGCGCATCCGGAAGCGAAGGTGGTGATCCACCCCGAGGCGAGACGTGACCTGGTCGAGCGCGCGGATTTTGTCGTGTCGACATCGGGCATGGCCGATCTGGCCGAACGTTTCGATTCGCTGATCATCGGGACCGAGCGAGGACTGATCGACCGGCTGCACCAGCTGTACCCGAGCAAGACGCTCGTCCCGCTCTCCCGTGCCGCGATCTGCGGCAACATGAAGGTCAACACGTTGGCGAAGCTGGCGTGGTGCCTCGACAATGAGGAGTACGAGGTGTTGCTCGACGAGGATGTGCGGAGCCACGCCGAGCGCGCGCTGCGCCGTATGCTGGCGCTGTCGGGCGGTTGGCGCGGCCCGACCGTGGAAGAAGAGCGGCTCGAGGCGGATTCGGTTCGGCCTCGAGGCTGCGGCTGTGCCTGAACGGAAGGCTCCGGGTTGCGGGTTGCGGGTTGCCCCGCCGCCACCCCCGGTGGTGCTGCGGCAGGGTGATGGGAACTGAGTCTGCGCGGTGAGCGAGATCGAGGTCCGTAGCTTCGTCGCGCCGGGCTTCGGCGAGAACGCTTACCTGGTGTGGCGGCCGGGCTCGGGATCGGCCGTGGCGATCGATCCCGGCGCTGCCGCGGAGACGATGGCCGATACACTGTCGGCCGAAGGGCTCTGGTTGGAGGCCGTGCTCCTCACCCACGCGCACATCGATCACATCGAAGGCGTCGCGCCATTGGTGCGACGGACCGGTGCACCGGTGCATCTTCATGTGGCTGACGCGCCGTTCTACCGGGGCGTCGGCGTGCAGGCCAGCCAGTTCGGGATGGAGATCGAAGAGCCGCCGCCCGTCGACCGCGCGCTCGAGCACGGGCAGGTTCTCGAGCTCGCGGGATTGATGTTCCAGGTGCGGCACGTGCCCGGTCACTCGCCCGGTCACGTGGTCCTCTACATCGAGGATGCAGGTGTCGCGTTCTCCGGTGACGTGGTCTTCCAGGGCTCGATCGGCCGGACCGACCTGCCGGGCGGCAGCTATCAGACGCTGATGCGCTCGATCCGGGAGAAGGTGCTGACGCTGCCGCCGGAGACGACCCTGCTCTCCGGCCACGGCCCGCCCACGACTGTCGCTCACGAGGCGCGCTCGAACCCGTTCCTGATCCCGCACATGGGCGGCGGGGACTTCGCG
>JBOHRM010001098.1:0-12936 GCA_050732715.1 Longimicrobiales bacterium | reverse complement strand
TTGCCGACGTCGTCAATCTTCTCGCCGAACAGGCTGACGATCTTGTTGAGGTACACGCTCCCGGTGATGTCCGTGCTCCACCTGAAGCCGGGCCGATCGATGTTCACGGTCGAGAGCGACAGCTCGATCCCCTTGTTCTGCGTCTCGCCACTGTTCTCGAGCACGCTGCTGTAGCCGGACGTGATCGGCAGCTGCCGGTTCAGCAGCAGGTCGGATGTGTTCTGGATGTAGAAGTCGGCGGCGCCGGAGATGCGGCCGCTCAACGCCGAGAAGTCGAGCCCGACATCAAGCGCGCGCGTCTTCTCCCACCCCAGCTCGGGATTCGCGAGCTGGTCGGGCCGGTAGCCGAACGCGCCGGCGCCTTCGAACGAGTACGTCGTGCGCGCGAGGCTGCCCTGCGTTCGGTACGGCGCGATCGCGGTGTTCGCGGTCACGCCGTAGCTGGCTCGCAGCTTCAGATCGTCGAAAATGCCGCTACCGCCGTCCGGGCCGCCGGGACCAGCGAGCCAGGCCATGAACGGTTCATCACTGAGCCGCCAGGCGAACGCGATGGACGGAAAGAAGTCGTATTTGTTGCCCTCGGCGAGGCGGCTCGAGCCGTCGAGCCGGCCGGTCAGCGTGAGCAGGTACTTGTCGCGGAAGCCGTAGTTGACTCGGCCCATGAACGACTGGAGCAGCCATTCCTGGAAGCCGCTCCCCACCGAGCTGATCAGGCCGGCGGTGCCGACGTTCTCCCAACGCTGGTGCTCGTACGGAAGCTGGCTGACGGAGATGTCGTTGGCCGACGAATCGGCGTGTTGGAGCTCGTAGAGCAGCGTGGTGTTCACGCGGTGGTCGCCGGCGATCACCCGGTCGATCGTCAGGAAATTGCTGAACGTGTACGCCAGCTTCTGGTCTCGGTGCAGCGTCGCGCTCGCGTTGCCGGACGCGCGGTGCGTCCCGCTGTTCGAGCCGGCGAACGTGCCGTTCCGGCGGTACGTCAGGTCCGGGCCGAAGTTCGAGCGGAACGTGATGCCGGGCGCGAGATCGAGCTCGGCCCAGATGCTGCCGAACACGCGGGTCCGCGTCTGCTCGTTGATGACGTTGTCGAGCGTCAAGATCGGGTTCCACAGCAGACCATCGGGCACCGGCTGCGGATTCGGCGTGCCGTCCTCGAACAAGGGGCTGCCCAATGGGTTGTGTCGCAGTGCCTGATCCCAGATCCCGTTCCCTGCACCCTCGTTCCGCACGTTGTACGCGATCGTCGATGAGAGGCCCAGGTTCAGCCGGCCAATCCGGTGATCGATGCTGGCCGACCCGGACATGCGACGGAAATCCATCCTCTTCGTCACGCCGGTCTGGTCGAAGAAGTTGCCGCTCACCGTGAAGCGCGTATTGTCGTTGCCGCCGCTGATGTTGATCGCGTGGTTTTGCTGCGCGCCGACGCGCTTGAGGTAGTCCTGCCAGTCGGTCGATGCGCCGGACTCGATCGCGGCCAACTCCGCCTCGGTGAACAGGTCGGCATCGCCTTCGGCACAGCCGACCCTCGGGTCGGTGCCTTCGGGGCATTTGTACTTGCTCACTGTACGGAACGCCTCGCGCTTGTACACGGCGAACTGAGGACCCGTCATCATGTCGATCTCGCGACGTGTGTCCTGCGTGCCGATGTAGGTGTCGTACGTGATCTGCGTGCCGCTTGCCTGGCCGCGGTTCGTCGTGATCAAGACCACTCCGTTCGCGCCGCGCGAACCGTAGATCGCCGTCGCGCTCGCGTCCTTCAGGATCTCGATCGATTGGATGTCCGACGCATTGAAATCCGCGATCCCGCCGGCGAGAGGAATGCCGTCCACGACGTAGAGCGGCTCGTTGTCGGCCGTCATCGACCGCGTACCGCGCACGCGCACGCGCACGCCATCACCGGGCCGGAAGCCGTTGCTGATGATGTCCACGCCCGCGGCCTTGCCCTTGATCGCCTCGATCGTGTTCGACGTCGCGATCTGTCGAATCTCCTCAGACCGGACCGACGCGACCGAGCCGGTTACATCCTGCGCGCGTTGGACGCCGTAGCCGACGACGACGAGGCCCTCGAGCTCGATCGCCGACTGCTCGAGATCGAACTGGAGCGCCACGGCTTCGTTCGCCGTCACGTCGACCAGCTGCGTCGCCGCGCCGTACCCGAGCATCTCGGCGCGGATCGTTTGCTCGCCCGTCGGCACTTCCGCGAGCACGAACCGACCCTCGGAATCCGTCATCGTCCGGGCCGACGTGCCCACCACTTCGACGGTCACGGCGGACAATGGCCGCGCGCTCTGCGCCTCCACTACCGTCCCCACCACACGTCCGGCCGTCTGCGCATACACGCCTGGCGGAGCGGCCAACATCCCGCACACCAGGCAGAGCAGGCTCCTTCGTCTCATGACACCCTCACGGAAAAGGAGAACGAATCGACTCACCCTGTATCGACTGCGCGCCGCCGGCCTGCGCTCTGGCGCGGTGCCGCGGCGACCTCGCACGCGATGCTCGCTGTTTCCCGCGGTCTCACGGTGTGCGCCCCGGGACCCTGCCGTATGTCGTGGATCAGATTGTCACGATGCGGCGGGTGCGCGTGACCGATGCATCGTGAGAATTTGTCTCATTATGAAACATTTTCGGCCAATATAGCTCGACTGGTTCGGCTACACAACTTTCTTCTCCGAACTCGGCTCTGCTGTGCCCGGCCAGCTCGATTTTTCTGAAGTGCCAAGGATTTTTCGGGTGCGCGACATCCCGAGTACACCCTATACAACGCGGGAAGGACTCGCAATGTGACCAGATGAACAGAGCCAGATCGGTGAATGCGCTCACGCCACGCGTGGCGCGGCGAACACCGGCGCCGAGACCAGGGCGGTGGCGCCACGGAGCCGCGGGTGTCCGCCGCTCGGCTCCGGGTTGACGGGCGTCGCGGCGGCGGCGCCCGTGAGCGACCGTTCGGCGATGGCGGCGTCGACGCGGTCACGGATGAGGTCCCAGGCGTCGGTGATCTCGCCGCCGACGAAAATTTCGGCGGGCGCGAGCGCCTTGACGATCAGCGAGATGCCGACGCCTAGGTAGTGGCCTGTGTGCTCGAGCGCGGCGATCGCCGTCGCATCGCCGGTGCGGGCGCGGGCAATCACGTCGGCGATGGAGATATCCTCCTCCTTGAGAAGCCGCTGGGCGTCCGCAGGCCCGGGCTCGATGTGGAGGAACCGGGACAGCGTCGCGAGGTTGGACGTGTACGCCTCCCAGCACCCGCGTGCACCGCAGAGGCAGTGCGGGCCTTCCGGGTGGAGCGGAATGTGGCCGAACTCGCCCGCGGTATGCCGGGGCCCCCGGAGCACTTGCCCATTGATGACCGCCGCGGCGCCGACGCCGTCCGAGACCGTGACGTACACGAAGTCACTCGGCGCGCGCTCGCCTCGCTCGCCGAGCCACATCCGTCCGAGCGCACATGCGGTCGCCGCGTTCTCCACGTGGACGGCGAGTCCCGTCGCCGCCTCGAGCGGGCCGCGCAGGTCCACGTCGCGCCACGCGAGCTGCGGCGCGTTTAGCACCCGCCCCGTCCGCGCTTCGACAATGCCGGGAACCACGACACCGATGCCCTCCACCCTTCCCTGCGCTCGCTGCGCACGGATCAACCGCCGGACGCGGACCGCCAGCTCGTCGACCAGCTCCGACGGCGAGAACATCGTCTTGAACGACTCGAGCGCGACCTGTTTGCCCGCGAAATCGCTCAGCATGATGTACGTGCGGCTGAACCGCACATCCATCGCGATCGCAAGCCGATCGTGCGTACGCACATACAGGTACCGTGGCTTCCGTCCGCGCGCCGCCTTGCCACGGCCGCCCTCGTAGATCGCACCCTCCAGGATCAGCTTCGTCGCGAGCACACTGACCACGCCCCGCCCGACCCGCATCTTGCGCGCCAGCTCCGCGCGCGAGATCGGCTGATGCTCACGTACCAAGTTCAACAGGATCTGGCGGTTGACCTCCCGGGCCGTCAGGCGATTC
This sequence comes from Longimicrobiales bacterium, assembly GCA_050732715.1. GTDB lineage: Bacteria > Gemmatimonadota > Gemmatimonadetes > Longimicrobiales > RSA9 > JBOHRM01. The sequence goes on along the minus strand of JBOHRM010001098.1, from coordinate 8,931 downwards.
GCGAGCGTGAAGTCGCGAACATTGATCTTCCTCATAGAGCGATTCTGTAATGGGGAACAATTTGTCACAATTTGAGACAAATTACTGGCTCGGCAACGAGCGACAAGGGGAAAGGCCGTTGGCTCGCGGCACGGCGCGTGGTAGGAATGCTCTCTCGCCAAGACGCGAAGTGCGCCAAGGGAACGCCAAGACGGCTACCGCGCGATCTTAGCGTACCCTTGGCGAGCTTGGCGCCTTTGCGAGAGGATTCCTTACCGGCCCAAACATTTCTACGAGTTAGACTCCGGCTTCCGCGAGCTCACGCACTGCCGCGGCCATTGCGCGGACGCGCGCGCCGTCCGCGGCGCCCTCCGCGTCGTTGTCGAGCGCGTCGGCGAGGTTGTTGAGGGCGTCACGTCGGGCGGTGCCGCTGGCGCGTTCGGCGTCGTCGAGGGCCGTGGCGATCGCGCTCGTTCGGTCGGCGGACAGGCCGTCGTTACGGATGAGCTGGTCGAGGTAGGAGCGGACGACGGCGAACGCGGGCGGCCATGTGATCCGCGGCTGGGACTGCGGGTTGTATTCCTCCATGCGCACGAGCTTCGCCGCGTCGATCTCGTTCTGCGAGAGGAACTCGCTCGGCTCGAGCTCGAGCACGTCGAGCCCGCGCGACAACTCGGACGAGTAGATGTAGCCGTTGTAGTAGTAAGCGCCCCACGAGCCGCCGACGATCAGGCTGTCACCGTTCACGGGGCCGCGGTCGAAGTACGCGATCTCGATTGGGCGGTTCGGATCGGTGAAGTCGAAGACGTTCACGCCTCCCTGGTACCAGCCCTGGACCATGATGTCGCGGCCCGGCACCGGGATGAGCCCGCCGTTGTGTGAGACGCAGTTCTCGGTTTCAGTCTGTGCCGCCAGCATCTTGAAGTAACCGTGCTGCGTCATGCTGCCGTCATCGATGCTGAGGATGGTGTTTCCGCCGAGACGCAGCGGATCCGTGATGCGACACCGTGGCGCGGTGCCGCCACCCCATTCGTCTGTGAATACGACCGACGTCCCGTCGTTGTTGAACACGGCGGTGTGCCAGAGCGAGAAGTTGAGGTCCGACTTGGCGTCGAGGCGCACCGGCTTCTCGGGGTCTTTGGCGTCGAGCAGGATGCCGAAGCTGCCGCAGGCGCCGGCCACGAGTTGGACCGCCGGATACGCGGTCAGGTCGTGGCAGCCGGAGGGTCCGCCCGCGAAACGCCCGGCGCGATCGGCCGGCATGTCGCTGATCGCCATCCCGCCACGGCCCGGCGGGCGCGGCAACCCCTCGAAGATGCGCGCGTGACCGATCACGGCCGCGTCCTCCGGACGATCGAGCGGCACGCGGATGATGTCGACGCGGTACCGCGCGGTGTTCGGGTTCTCCGCCACGGTGCCTTCTGAGCAGCCCGCGACCTCTGCCGAATCACGGACGTTCGCCGAGCCGCCGACGTAGATGTAGATCGTATTCTCGTCGGTCGGGTGGGGCACGACGGTGTGGGTGTGAGATCCTCGACAGGTCTGCACGTTCTTGACGAGCGTCGGGCTGCGGGGATCACTGACGTCGAAGATGCGGATACCACGCATGCGGTCCGCGCCATCCTCGACGCCTTGCATGCCGCAGTCCTTCCGCGCACGCCCCGACTCCGCGGAGATGAAGAGGAGGTTGCCGATGATCGACGGATCACCCTGGTCGGTGGCGCACGGCACGGTGCTCAGTCGCACGGGATTCGCGGGCTCACTCACGTCCCACACGCTGAGGCCGCTGAAGTTGCCCTGGTAGATGATGCTGCCGCGGAACGCGAGGTCCGAGTTGATGTAGGCGAGGCCGTGTGCGGAATCGAACTCGGCGGGTTTCGGCGAGAAGGAGACGAGCCGCATGTTCAGCGCCGCCACGCCCGCCGTGTTGCCGGCACCGGGCGTCAGTCCGACGCGCGGATCGTTCGTGGTCGCGATCGTGTCCTGCTGCGCGGCAGCGGCGGCTGGCATCGCGGCCACGAAAGCGATGCTCACTACGAAGCCGAACTGCGCCCATGGGATGCTTCTCATCGGGTCGGGTCCTCTCCAAGGGTTTCGAGCATGGTCTGCATCACGAAGATCTCGTCACGCTGGTCCGTATCGACGTCGGTTGCGAAGCGGAAGATATCGGACTCCTGCCCCGCGCCGGGGCTGGAGAACAGCTCATCGACCATCAGCAGTGCGCCCTCGTGATGCTGAATCATGAAGCTGAGGAACAGCCGGTCGAACGCCGGGCCGTGTGCGGCGGCCAGCTCAGAGAGCTGCTCGGCGGTCAGCATCCCCGGCATCATCATCGCGTGCGCCTGCGCGTCGGTCGGCACGGTTTGCGCGCGTGTCGAGAGCCACCGCTTCATCAATGCGATTTCGTCACGCTGCGAGATGTCGATTTTCTGTGCGAGCCTCCGCACGGCATCGGACGCGCCGTGATCCGGCGCCAGCTCGGCCATGACGATCGCCTGCGCGTGATGGCCGATCATGTTCTGCATGAAACGCACGTCGGGCACCGTGAAGCCCGGCCCCGCGGTCGCCGGCAAATGTGCCATGTGGGCGTCCGAGTCGTGCGCGGACGCTTCCGCGATCGCCGGTTCGGCCGGCGGCGCGCTCCGCGGCGGCTCGCGTGTCGCGGCACAGCCCGCGGTCACGAGCGCAGCGGGCGCGGCGCTAAGAATTGCCCGGTGTAGGAGTCGGCTCACGAAGCGCATCTTCCAGACGTGCGGGTCCACTGGCGAACCGCGTCGCTGGGCGTATCGTAGGCGCCTGCGATGGCCGGCGCTAGTGTCCCGTCCCGGAAGTTCCTTGCGCATCGAGAACGCCGATGCGCCCGCAGCGCAAGGCGCGACGACGACGGAATAGCGGGGCTATTTCGAGGAGACGCAACGCAGCGATGCGGGATGCAGCGGCGTTCGAATGCCAAGGAATCTCTGGGACGGGACACTAGATGCGCGCTTGTATGCCCGCGAGCAGCGCTTCGACACGCCGCGCCCATTGACCGAGCGGTGTAGCCCACGAAAGGCACACACCCAGAGCGATGCCGGCGGCACCCGCGTAGACATCGTAGAGCTCAGCCTGGCGCCCCCAGGGCATTGCCCCCTGTAAGACCTCGATCGCGATCCCCATGAGCAGAAAAGCGATAGCAATCGCCGGATATCGCGATCGCGGATAGACGCCGCAGAACCAGATCGTCAGCAGCGCGTACCCCGCCGTGTGTTCGAGCTTGTCGTTCAGCGAACCGGGCTGTAGCACCGAGTTCGGCATCAGGCTCAGCGCGGTTGCCGCGATCACGGCGGCCCAGCCGACGCCGTACCAGATTCGCGCATGGCGCAAGTCACTCCTCATGATTCGACGTCTTCCGCCGCGCGGTGACCCGGGCATCTCCGAGGGTGGTCGTCACGATCGTTTCCGCGTTCGGCTGGGATGCGCGGATATCCGCGGCCGCCTTCCGCGCGCTCCCTTCGCTGGGGAACATGCCGAACAGCGCCGAGCCGGTGCCGGTCAGCATTGCGTGGAACGCGCCCGCCCGGACGAGCCCGGCCTTGATCTCGCGCAGCTCGATGTGCGCCGCGAAGACGACGTTCTCGAAATCGTTCTTCGCGAAGGTGGCGACGCCTTCGAACGTGCGCAGCGCGTCGAGCGCGAGCATGCGCGGCAGCGGAGTGTGGTGTTCGCCGCGCGCGACGGCGAGAGCGTGGTAGGCGGCGCGGGTTGAGACGCGCGCGTGAGGCACGACGAGCACGAGCGGCGTGGCCGCCGGCGGCGGCAGCGGCAGCAGTCGATCACCGCGTCGCCAGGCGAGCGCGTATGGCTCGCGGCTGAGGAAGAACGGCACGTCGCTGCCGATGGCGAGGCCGACCTCGCGCAGTGCCGCGGCGTCGAGCACGTCCTCGTGCAGAGCGTTGAGCGCGAGCAGCGTCGTCGCGGCGTCGCTCGAGCCGCCGCCGAGTCCCGCGCCGGCGGGGATGTTCTTGACGATGCGGATGCGGGCGGACGCCGGCCGTCGCGCTGTCTCGAAGAATGCTGCCGCGGCGCGAAACGCGAGGTTCGTCTCGGCCGGGCCGAGTTCGGCGCCTTCGACATCGAGTCGGATTCCGTCCCCGCCGAGGGCGACGTCGACGTCGTCGGCGAGATCGAGCAAGCAGAACAAGGTCTCGATCTGGTGGTAGCCCGTGGTCTCGCGCGCGAGCACTTCCAGATGGACGTTGATCTTGGCGTGCGCGGCGGGCATCAATCGGCGCGGCCGGTTCGACCCGCTGCACGAAGCCGAAACCGGATCACGGACGGTGACATCATCAATCGGCGGGCTTGCGCGGGTGCTCGGCGTCGACGCCCGTTTCGCGCTCGACCGCGACCTCGACCGCCTCCTCCGTGCGCGCGACGCGGCTCAGCGTGAGGCCGAGGCGATAGGCGTAGAACAGCCCGATCAGCGTTACGGGGATGAAGGCGCTGATGTAGAACCCGATGGACAATGCGAGCGCTTTGGCCGCTTCCTGCCCCCAGAGCGTGACGAGGACGAATTCGGCCGCCGCCTGGTAGACGCCGATGAACCCGGGCCCGGACGGCGCGGACACGGCGAGCGAGATACAGGACGTGAAAAAGAGCCCGGCGGACAGCGGCAGATCCATGCCAAACGCGTGGAACGCGACCCAGAAGCCGAGTGCGTTGACGGTCCATACGACGGCGGACCAGAACGTCGCGCGCAGGATGAGCTTCGGATCGCGCAGGCTGCTGACGCCGACGAGGAACGCCTCGAGTGCATCGATGATGGGACGCCTGAGCTTCGCCGGCAGGATGCGGGTGATCACGGCCTCGAAGCGCGCGACGAACCGATCCGGCCAGAGCGCCATCAGGAACAGCGATCCGAACGTGAGCGCGATCAGGAAGATGAGTATGCGCGCGCCCGTGACGTAGGGGACGTCTCCCGACACCTGGAACGGCGGGAAACCGGGCAACGTCATCGCGAGGAAAAGGAATACCACGAGGAAGATGCCGTCGAACAGCCTCTCGATCACGAGCGAGGAGAACGACGCGACGATCGAGACGGGCTCCATGCGCGAGAACGCGTAGGCGCGTGCGAACTCGCCGGCGCGCGCCGCCAACAGGTTGTTGCCCATCGCGCCGATCGTGACGCCGGCGAAACGCGAACGGAACGTCGTGTTTTTGGAAACGGGCTCGAGGATTGCTCGCCAGCGCCATGCGCGGATCCAGAAGATGAACGTCGCGAGCGCCGTCGCGATGAGCAGCAGCAACGGATCGGCGCGCCGGATCTCCGACGCGATCAGGCCGAGATCCTCGTCGCGGAACGCATAGTAGAGCAGGCCGAAACTGATCGCGATCCCGAGCAACGCCCTCCAGTCCAGGAAGACGCGCGCCAGTGAGCCGCCGCGCCGTTCGCGGCGACGCTTCGGTTGGCGGACCGCGGAGGCGTTCGAGTCTGCGTCCGCCACGCGTCAGCGCCCGGCCCGCTCACCCCACGCGACATTCGCCGCGTGGGGGCCCCGACGCGCGCTGGCGCGCAGCACGATCTCCTTGATCTCGGCGACCGCTCGCTCCATCCCGACCAGCACGGCGCGGCTGACCACGCTGTGCCCGATGTTCAGCTCCTCGATCCCGCCGGTCGCCGCAACGGGCGTCACGTTTTCGTACGTCAGGCCGTGGCCCGCGTGCACGGCGAGTCCGAGCGAGCAGCCGAGCGCGGCCGCGCGGCGGATGCGGTCCAGCTCGTCCGCCGTTGCCTGTGCGGCCGCTCGGGCGTGACCGGCGGCCCACGCGTTCGCGTACGCGCCGGTGTGCAGCTCGATGGCGTCGACGCCGAGCTCGCCGGCCGCCTCGAGCGCGGCGGGATCGGGGTCGATGAACAATGACGTCCGGATGCCGGCGCGCATCAGCGTCTCCACCGCGGCCTCGACGTTCTTGCGCGTGGTCGGGTCTCCGAGCGCGAGGCCGCCCTCGGTCGTGACCTCCTCGCGGCGCTCCGGGACCAGCGTGACCGCCATCGGCAAGACCTCGGTGGCGATGCTCACCATGTCTTTCAACGCCGCCAGCTCGAGGTTCACGCCGGTGCGCACGGTCTCGGCGAGCAGCCGCAGATCGCGGTCCTGGATATGGCGGCGATCTTCGCGCAGGTGCACGGTGATGCCGTCGGCGCCGCCGAGCTCGGCGAGGACGGCCGCGCGAACGGGGTCCGGCTCGTCGGTGCGGCGGGCCTGCCGAACGGTCGCGACATGGTCGATGTTGATGTGGAGACGCATCATCCCGAGGCGAGCAGCGATTCGATCTCCATCGCGCGGCGCTCATCGAGGCCTGCGTCACGCGCGAGACGGAGCAGCTCGATACCGAGCCGGCAATATAACAGCCGATCGGCGGGCGACAACCGCGCCAGGTGCAGGCGCACGGTTTCGGCATCGCCGCGCGGGATCGGGCCCGTCAACGCGGCCGCCACGCCGAGGTGCTCGAGGTTGTCGAGCGTGCCACGCACGAGCGGCAGCAGCGCCGGCAGGACATCGTCCGGCGCGACCGACGCCTGCTCGAGCAGCCGCGCCGCGAGCGCCAGCACCGCGATGAGGTAGTTGGACGCCACCACCGCGGCCGCGTGATAGATCGGGCGCAAGGACGGCGGGATCACGAGCGGAACGCCGCTCAACGCATCGACGAGCCTACGTGCGGCGGATATGGCGGCGGGCTCCCCCGCGATCGCGAACGCCGCGCCGATCAGCCGGTCACCGGACAACCACGGGTCGGCCACGGACTGCAATGGGTGGATCGAGCCCACGGCGTAACCGGCGGTGTGCGTTAGACTGAGCACGTCGGTCGACAGCGCGCCCGAGAGGTGGAACGCCGCGCAGCCCGGCGGCGCGGGACCGGCCATCGCCACGTAGTGCGCGACCTCGGCCAGCGCAGAGTCCGGCACGGCGAGGATCAGGACGGTCGTGCCGGCGGGGATCGGCGCGGGGAACACACGGTACTCGGCGCGCACGGAGGTGGGGTCATCCGCGTCTGCCGGCTCGAAGAGGGGGTGCGGCGGCGCTTCGAGCGCCCGGCCCATGTGCGTTAGATGGTCGACCGCGCCGGCGTGCCGGAGCGCCGCGCCCAGCGCGAGACCCATCCTGCCGGGTCCAATGATGACGACGTTCTCGCTCACCCGACGCCATTCACGACGACGCCCGAGCGGCGCTGGAGCCGGCCGAGCGTAGCGCGAGGAACGCGCGCGACGAGGTCGATGCTCGTGCCTCGCTCCTCGCGCCGCAGCACCACACCCTCGCGGTAGATCGAGGCGAGCGCTTCACCGTCCGCTGAGGGCACCATCACGTGCACCTCGGGCCGGCGCCGGCGCAGCTCGTCGTCGAGCAGCATCGTGAGCTCGACCAGACCATCGGGCTCGACCGTCGAGACGAAAACCGCGCGCTCGCTGTCCCGCGCACGGACGCGCTGTCGCAGCAGCTCCTCTTCGCCGTGCGTCAGCCGGTCCAGTTTGTTGAACACGAGCACGGCCGGCCCCGCCGCGCCGAGCTCGCGCAGCACCTCTTCGGCCACGCGCTTCTGCTCCTCCCAGCTCGGGTGCGATGCGTCGATCACGTGCAGCAGCAGATCGGCGCTCGCCGTCTCCTCGAGCGTCGCACGGAACGACGCGACCAGGTTGTGCGGCAGCCGGCGGATGAAGCCGACCGTATCGGTGACGAGCACGCGCGAGCCCGAACCCAGCCCGACCGCGCGCGTCGCCGGGTCCAATGTGGCGAAGAGCCGATCCTCGACCCGCACGTCCGCGCCGGACAGTGCCCGCAGGATCGAGGACTTGCCCGCGTTCGTGTAACCGACGATCGCGGCGCGGAACTCGTGGGTGCGCGCCTTCCGTTGCGTCGCACGCTGCCGTGCGACGATCTCGAGTCGGCGCTTGAGGTCACGGATGCGCTTGCCGATCAGCCGCCGGTCGGTCTCGAGCTGCGTCTCACCCGGCCCCCGCGCGCCGATCCCGCCGCTGATGCGCGAAAGGTGCGTCCACATACGCTTCAGCCGCGGCAGCAGGTATTGGAGCTGCGCGAGCTCGACCTGGACCTGCGCCTCCGCCGAACGCGCGCGCGTCGCGAAGATGTCGAGGATCAGCTCGGTTCGGTCCATGACGCGCGTGCCCAGCTCATCTTCGAGGTTCTTGCCCTGCGCGGGCGAGAGGTCCTCATCGAAGATGACGAGGTCCGCGCGCGTCTGCGCAATGCGCTCCTTCAGCTGCGCGACCTTGCCCTCGCCGATGTATGTGCGCGGATGCGGCGACTCGAGCCGCTGCTGGAGCGCGTCCTGCACCACGCCCCCCGCCGTGTCCGTCAGCCGCTCGAGCTCGCGAAGGTGCTCGTGAGCCTCCGAGGCGGCGATGTCCTTGCCCGGCATGGACATCAGGATCACGCGCGCCGCGGGCGTTTCCGTCGAGACCTTGTGCTGTATGGGGAGTTCTCCTCTTTCGGTTGGACCGACTGCGTCGCTCTCGTCACCGCGCGCCCGCCAGCGACACGCGGCCGCTGTGGCGGTAGGGTACGTCCCGGCCGATCGGCCGGCGAAGCGTGACCACGCCCGTGACCCGGTAGTCGAAGGTGCCATTATCCATGATCGCGTACAACGCCCCGCCCAGCTCGGCGTACTCGAACTCGATCGGCACCTCGACGGCGGCGTTTTGACCCGCACCGACGCGGATCCTCTCGTCGAACGTGCCGTCGGCTAGGCGCATCCAACCCTCGTCGTCGGAAGATGCGCCGTTGCGGACCTCGAGATCGTAGGTAAGCGACGTCGCCTCGAGATCGAAGCCGTTGGGGTTCGCCACGTTCAGCCGGGCGTGGATCGTGCCCCCGCGCAGGCCAACACCGCTCAGCCTCATCCCGTCGAACTGCACCACGGGCCGCTCGAACGCGGCGCCGCACCCGCTGGCGCCTAAGG